>DASXSA010000195.1:0-21154 GCA_036506235.1 Candidatus Limnocylindrales bacterium
TCTGCCACGAGATCGCGGCGGCCGCCGGCATTCCGATGGCCGACTCACGCACGTTCGAGGGGCTCCAGCCGGCGCGCGCCTACGCGGCCGAGCTGGCTGGGGCCGGGCGCGGCCTGGTCGTCAAGGCCGACGGACTCGCCGGCGGGAAGGGCGTGTTCGTGTGCGATGACCTGCGCGGGGCCGAACGCGCGCTCGAGGAGCTGTTCGCGGCGCGCCGCGGCACCGTGGTCATCGAGGAACGGCTCTCCGGTCGCGAGGCGAGCGTCATCGTCCTGTCGGATGGCCGAGACTGCGTTGCGCTGCCTCCGGCCCGCGACCACAAGCGATTGGGCGACGGCGAAGCTGGCCCAAATACCGGCGGGATGGGCGCCTACTCGCCGGTGCCCGATCTGCCCGAAGCGACCGTCAACTCGATCGTCGCCGACTTCCATCGACCGGCGCTGGCCGAGCTGGCCCGGCGGGGGACCCCGTTCGTTGGTGCGCTGTATGCCGGCCTGATGCTCACGGACCGGGGACCCGTGCTGCTCGAATTCAACGCCCGGCTCGGCGACCCCGAGACCCAGGTCATCCTGCCGCGCGTCGCGATCGCGCTTGGTCCGCTCCTGCTCGCCTGTGCCAGGGAGCAGCTGTCGTCCGCGGTTCGCGCCTTCGACGAAGGCACGCGCCCGGCGAACGGCAACCCGCCTGGCACCACCATTCCGACGATCGATCGGGCTGCCGTCGGGATCGTGCTCGCCGCCCAGGGCTATCCGGGCCGTCCACGCACCGGCGACCTGATCGAGGGCCTGGACGCCGTTCCCGCCGGCGCCCTCGTCTTTCACTCCGGCACATCGAGGGACGCGAGTTCGGGCCAATGGCGAACCAACGGCGGGCGGATCCTGACCGTGGTCGGCACGGGACGCGACCTCCCGGCCGCGCGCGACGCCGCGAACGATGCGGCGGATGTGATCTCGTTCCCGGGCCTGCAGCGGCGACACGACATCGCCCACCGCATCGCCGAACCCGCGGTGGCCGGCCGGTGATTCCGCGCTACACGCTGCCCGAGATGGCCGCGATCTGGTCCGACCGCGCGCGCTTCGAGGCGATGCTCCGCGTCGAGCTGGCGGTCGCGCGGGCGCAGGCCCGTCGAAAAATCGTCCCGGCAGAGGCGGTGGCGACGATCGAGCGCAAGGCCCGCGTGGATGTCGACCGGATCGCCGAGATCGAGCAGACGACCGACCACGATGTCATCGCGTTCGTCTCGCAGGTCGCGGAGAGCATCGGTCCCGAGGGCCGCTACCTCCACCTCGGGCTGACCAGCAGCGACGTGCTCGACACGGCCCTCGCGCTCCAGCTCAAGGCGGCCGGTGAACGGCTCGTCGCCGACTGCGACGCGTTTCTGGCGGTCCTGGTGCGCCGGGCACGGGCGGAGGCCGACACGCTGATGATGGGTCGAACCCACAGCGTCCATGCCGAGCCGACCACGTTCGGCCTCAAGCTTGCCGGCTGGGCGTTCGAGCTCGATCGGGATCGCCGCCGGTTGGCGACGGCCGTCGACGACGTCGCGACGGGCAAGATCTCCGGTCCCGTCGGGACGTACAGCCACCTTGCGCCCGACCTCGAGGCCGAGGTGCTAACCGAGCTCGGCCTGCACGCCGACCCGATCTCGACACAGATCGTTCAGCGCGACCGGCACGCCGCCCTGCTCGCGGCGATCGCGGTCACCGGCGGCTCCCTGGAGCGCTTCGCGACCGAGATCCGCAACCTCCAGCACACGGAGATCGGGGAGGTCCAGGAGCCGTTCAGGGCCGGCCAGAAGGGTTCGTCGGCCATGCCCCACAAGCGGAACCCGATCCTCTCGGAGCGGATCGCCGGACTCGCCCGCCTGCTGCGCGGCTACGCGCATACAGCCCTGGAGAACCAGCCCCTCTGGCACGAACGCGATATCAGCCACTCCTCCGCCGAGCGCGTGATCCTGCCGGACGCAACGAGTGTCCTCGACTACATGCTCGTGCGGATGCGGGGCCTGATCGAGGGCCTCGTCGTGCGCAGCGAGCGGATGCGCGAGAACATCGAACGTGGACTCGGACTCCACGCCAGTTCGCGGGTTCTCGCCGCCCTGATCGAGGATGGCGGGCTTCCACGCGACGAGGCGTACGCGATCGTGCAGCGGGCCGCACTGCGCGCGGCCGACGAACGCAAGTCCCTGCGCGAGCTCCTGGCAGTCGACAAGGAGGTGGCGCGCCATCTGTCGCTGGAACGCCTGGATGCCTGCTTCGACGATGCCGCCTTCCTGCAGCACGTCCCATCGATCATCGCGCGGCTCGACCAGCTGGAGGCTCGGACCCGTGTCCCCGGTTAGCACGTTCGAACGGGCCGGGAAGGTCCGCGACCTGTACGGCCTCGACGACGACCGGCTGCTGCTCGTCGCGTCCGATCGCATCTCGGCCTTCGACGTGGTCCTGCCGACGGCCATTCCGGACAAGGGCAGGGTGCTGACCGGTCTTTCCCGCTTCTGGTTCCGTGAGACCGCGGCGATCATCGCGAACCATCTTCTGGGCACGGACCCTGGCTCGATCGGCACGAAAGGCGGGCTCGGGCTCGACGCGGGCGAGCTGCGAGGCCGAGTCATGATCTGCCGGCGCGCACGCGTCCTCCCGTTCGAGTGCATCGTGCGCGGCTACCTCGCCGGCTCGGGCTGGAAGGACTACCTGGCCAGCGGCCGGGTGTGCGGGATCAAGCTGCGGGCCGGGCTCCGCGAGAGCGACCGGCTGCCGGAGCCGCTCTTCACGCCGTCAACCAAGGCCGAGCAGGGCGTCCACGACCAAAACGTCTCCTTCGACGCGGTCGTCGCTGAGATCGGCGGCGAGCTGGCTGAGCGCGTGCGGACCGCCTCGCGCCAGCTCTACCGCTACGGATCGGCCATCGCGGAGCGCGCAGGGATCCTGCTGGCCGACACCAAGTTCGAGTTCGGCGTCGACCGGGATAGCGGCGACCTGGTCCTGATCGACGAGGTCCTGACGCCCGATTCGTCCCGCTTCTGGGACGCGGCGTCGTATGCGCCGGGGGGTCCCCAGACGAGCTATGACAAGCAGTACGTGCGCGACTGGCTCGAGAGGCGCGCCTGGGACAAGACCGCGCCGGGACCTGAGCTGCCGCCCGAGGTCGTCGCCAGAACACGAGAGCGGTACGTAACGGCCTTCGAGCGGATCACAGGTGCAAGCTTCCAGCGCTACCTGAGGGAGGACGTGATCGCTCCATGACCAGCTACCGCTTCGCGGTCAACGTCACGCCAAAGCCCGGCATCCTCGATCCCCAGGGACGGGCGGTCGAGGGCAGCCTTGGCCACCTCGGCCTGACAGGCATCCACGAGGTCCGGGTCGGACGGCGGATCGAGATGACGGTCGACGCCGGGAGCGAGACCGAAGCGCGCGCGAGGGTAGACCGCCTGGCGTCCGAGCTCCTCTCGAACCCCCTGATCGAGGTCTTCGCGGTCGAGCTCGTGGGGTCCGGGTCGTCGACCACGGGCGAGGCGGTCGGGGTGGCGCGGTGAGCGCGGCGTTGGCTCGATGAACGCCGGAGTCGCACGGTGAGCGCGGCGTTGGCTCGATGAGCGCCGGAGTCGCACGGTGAGCGCCCGGATCGGGATCGTCGTGTTCCCCGGCTCCAACCGTGATGCCGACGCGATGCACGCCGTGACCGTGGCAGGCGGGCAGCCGGTGGCGCTCTGGCACGAAACAGCCGACCTGCAGGGGGTCGCGGGAGTGATTCTCCCCGGTGGCTTCGCCTACGGGGATTACCTGCGGGCCGGCGTGATCGCGCGGTTCAGCCCGGTCATGCGATCCGTGGCCGAGTTCGCCCGGGAGGGCGGCCTCGTGCTCGGCATCTGCAACGGATTCCAGGTCCTCGCCGAGGCCGGGCTGGTGCCCGGCGCGCTTCTTCGCAACCGCTCGCTGCGGTTCGTGTGTCGCCAGGTCGAGATCACCGCGGAGCGCCTCGATACGCCGTTCACGCGTGCCGTCCCGGACCATCACCCGTTGCGGATGCCCGTGGCCCATGGCGAGGGGTGCTACTACGCCGACGACCCAACCCTGCAGCTCCTCGAGGCTGCCGGCCAGGTGCTCTTCCGTTACGCGCGCGCAGACGGGTCCCCGGCCTGGTCCGAAGGCGATCCAGCGAACCCGAACGGATCATTGCGCGGGATCGCCGGCGTGCTCAACGCGGCCGGCAACGTTGCAGGCCTCATGCCCCATCCGGAGACCGCCGTCGAGGCGCTGCTCGGGTCGGATGATGGCCTGCTCATCATCCGCTCGCTCGTCGAGAGCGTCGCCGAACGATCGGCAACGCCGCGGGTACTCGTGGGAAGCGCGTGACGGCGATCGGAGAACCCCCGGTGCTGGGTCATCCGGAGAGGGCCGCCGATGCAGGGGCGAACGCCGCTGCCTCGGGTAGCGTCGACCTGCCGCTCCACCGCCAGCTGGGGTTGACCGACGACGAGCTCGACGGGATCCGCCAACGGCTCGACCGCGACCCGAACGATCTCGAGCTCGCGATGTTCAGCGTCATGTGGAGCGAACACTGTTCGTACAAGAGCTCCCGTCCGCTGCTGCGGACGCTTCCGACGGCGGGCGAGGGTGTGGTCGCTGGCCCGGGCGAGAACGCAGGCGTGATCTCGATCGGGGACGGGCTCGCGGTCGCCTTCAAGATCGAGTCGCATAACCATCCATCGGCAGTCGAGCCGTATCAGGGCGCGGCAACCGGTGTAGGCGGAATCCTGCGCGACATCTTCGCGATGGGCGCCCGACCGATCGCGGTCCTCGATGCCCTCCGTTTCGGGGATCCCGCCGACCTTCGAACACGGCACCTCGTCGGTGGGGTCGTGCGGGGAGTAGGCGGATATGGCAACTGCGTTGGCGTTCCGACGATCGGCGGCGAGCTGGTCTTCGACCCGACCTACCAGGGCAACCCGCTCGTCAACGTGATGGCGATCGGCCTGCTCGATGAGCGGCTCCTCACGCGTGCGGCGGCGCCTGGTCCCGGAAATCTGGCGGTGCTGTTCGGCTCGACGACCGGCCGCGACGGGATCGGTGGTGCGTCCGTCCTCGCCTCGGCGACGTTTGCCACGCAGGACCCGTCGAAACGCCCTTCCGTGCAGATCGGCGATCCATTTGCCGAGAAGCTCCTTATCGAGGCGTCGCTCGAGCTGATCGGGCGCGGTCTCGTCGAGGGCCTCCAGGACCTGGGCGCGGGCGGCGTTACCTGCGCGACCTCCGAGACCGCCGACCGTGCCGGCACCGGGATGCGCGTCGACCTGGATGCGATCCCGCGTCGCGAACCGGGAATGGAGCCGTTCGAGGTCATGATCTCCGAGTCGCAGGAGCGGATGCTCGCGATCGTCCGGCCCGAGCGATTCGAGGCGGTGCGCGAGATCTGCGAGCGATGGGGCCTGCCGGTCGCGGTGATCGGCCGCGTCACCGATGACGGGCACCTGACGGTCGTCTCCGGCGACCGGGAGCTGGCTCGCGTCCCGGCCGCCGCGCTGACCTCCGACGCGATCGTGCACGAGCGGCTCGCGGCGCCCCCGGCGCGCCGCCGTCCTGCACCGGCACCCGGGCTCCCGGCGACGACCGCAGACGCCCTCCCGGAGCGAGGTATGGATCCCGGCGCCGTGCTGCTCGCGCTGGTCGGCTCGGCCAACCTCTCGTCGAGGGCCTGGGTCTGCGAGCAGTACGACAGCAACGTCGGGGCGAACACGGTGGTGGCACCCGGATCCGGTGCGCCGGTGCTGCGCATCAAAGGCACGACCAAGGCGCTGGTCGCGTCGGTGGACGCGAACCAGGGCGTCGCGGCGCTTGACCCGGGTCTTGGAGCGGCGATGAGCGTGGCCGAGGCGGCCCGCAACGTCTCGATCACCGGGGCGCGCCCGCTCGGGGTGACGAACTGTTTGAACTTCGGCGATCCGACGCGGCCGGAGGCCTTCTGGCAGCTCTCCGAGGCCGTCCGTGGCCTGGGCGACGCGTGCCGCGCGCTTGGCCTGCCGGTCACGGGCGGCAACGTCTCGCTCTACAACGAGTCGCCAGGCAGGGCCATCGCGCCGACTCCGGAAATCGGTGTGGTCGGCCTGCTCGACGACGTCGCCCGTCTCGTCGGGCCGGCCTTCCGGGCCGCCGGCGACGTCGTGGTCCTCGTCGGTCAGGCGGGTCCGGGCCTCGCGGGCAGCGCGTATGCATCGCTGGCCGGCGTCGCGCTCGAGGACGGGCCGCCGTCCTTCGACCTTGACGTGGAGGCGGCCCTCCAGCGATTCATCCACGAGGCGATCGGCCGCGGGCTCGTGGCGAGCGCGCAGGACGTCTCCGCGGGTGGACTCGCTGTGGCACTGGCGGAGTGCACGATCTGGGGCGGTCTCGGCGCTCGGCTTCGGGTCCCTGTGGCCAACTCGCCTGCCGTCGAGCTCTTCGGCGAAAGCCCCTCGCGGCTGCTCCTGTCCGCTCGCCCGAGGCACGCCCCGGCGCTGATGCTGCTGGCGCGCCAGTTCGGCCTGCCCGTCGAGGAGGTCGGTCTCGTCGGCGGCGAACGTGTCGTTGTAGAGCTGACGGGGTCGGGTGCAACGGGGGCCGCCGAGGAGCGCGGCTCGCGGGTCGCCGACGCCCTCGACGTTCCGCTCACGGGCCTGCTCCACGCGTGGAAGCACGGGCTTGCGCGGGCGCTCGGCGAGGAGCCCTCGGAGTTGCCGTTGGGGCAGGAGGCGTAGTCCGTGTGCGGTGTATTCGGCGCGGTGGTCCCCGATGCCGGCAGCGTCGACGGCGGCCAGGTCGCGGCGCTGGGCCTGTTCGCGCTCCAGCACCGCGGGCAGGAATCGGCCGGGCTCGCCGTGAGCGACGGGGAACAGCTGATGGTCTACAAGGACCTCGGACTGGTCTCGTCGGTCCTCGACGAGCGCCGGCTGCCGTCGCTCCGGGGACGGCTCGCGATCGCCCACTGCCGCTACTCGACTACCGGTTCGACGGTCTGGGAGAACGCGCAGCCGACCTTCCGGCTCGGACCGCGGCGCGCGATCGCGATCGGACATAACGGCAATCTCGTCAACACCCGCGAGCTGCTCGGCCAGCTGCGCGGGGGCCGCGCCCGCCTGCCGGCATCGACGGACACGGAGCTGCTGACGGCGCTCCTCGCGGACGAGCCCGCGGCCGACACGGTCGACGCCCTCCTGCGCGTGCTGCCGAGGGTACGGGGCGCCTACAGCCTGGTGATCCTCGACGAGCGGCGGGTGATCGGCGTTCGCGATCCGCACGGCTTCCGCCCGCTCGTGCTCGGCCGGCTGCCGATCGATCGGGACCAATCCGTGGGGCAGACCCAGACGCGCAGCCTGTGGGCCGACGATACCGCCTCGAGCGGCTGGCTCTTGTCGTCCGAGACGGCTGGGCTCGACATCGTGGGCGGCGAGTACGTCCGCGACGTGGAGCCGGGCGAGATCGTGATCCTCGAGGAGGGCCGGGAGCCGCGCTCCGTCCGGTTCGCTCCCGCGCAACCCGCGCTGTGCGTGTTCGAGCTGATCTATTTCGCGCGGCCTGACTCGTACATGGAGGGCCGCAACCTCTACGAGGCGCGCCGGCGCATGGGCATGGAGCTCGCGCGGGAGCATCCTGCCGACGCAGATCTGGTGATGCCCGTGCCGGACACGGGAGCGCCCGCGGCCGCCGGGTACGCGGAGGCGTCCGGCGTGCCCTACCGCGAGGGGCTCGTCCGCAACCGCTATTCGGGTCGGACGTTCATCCAGCCCTCGCAGACGATGCGCCAGCGAGGAGTGACGATCAAGCTGAACCCATTACGCGAGGTCGTGCGCGGCCGGCGCCTGACGGTCGTCGACGACTCGATCGTGCGTGGCAACACGACCGCGCAGATCGTTTCGCTGCTCCGTCGCGCCGGGGCCGCCGAGGTGCACGTCAGGATCAGCGCCCCGCCGATCTACCACCCGTGCTTCTACGGCATCGATACGCAGATCGAGACGGAGCTCATCGCCGCGACGAACTCCGTCGAGCAGATCCGGGACTTCATCGGCGCGGATTCGCTGGGCTACCTCTCCATCGGCGGCGTGCTGCGTGCCCTCGACCTGCCCTACGAACGCTTCTGCTTCGCCTGCTTCGACGGCAAGTACCCGGAGCCGGTCCCGTACGACGCCGCGAGCCGAAAATTCATGCTCGAGGAGGACGTCGCCGAGGCCTTGCCACTCGTCGGGGCACATGGCTGAGACACGTTCCGCCTACGCCGCTGCAGGCGTCGACGTGGAGGCGGGGCAGCGGGCCGTCGATCTCATGCGCACCGCCGTGGCCGGGGCGCGACGATCGGAGGTCCTCGAAGACCTCGGGGGCTTCGGAGCCGCCTTCGCCCTTCCCTCGGGCTACCGGGATCCGGTCCTGGTCTCGTCCACCGACGGCGTCGGCACGAAGACGGCAATCGCCTCGACGGTCGGCCGCTTCGATACGGTGGGGATCGACCTGGTGGCGATGTGCGTCGACGACGTCGTCTGCTCGGGCGCCGAACCGCTGTGGATGCTTGACTACCTGGCGGTTGGCGGCCTCGTACCAGAGCGGGCCGCCGAGATCGTGGGTGGGATCGCGGAGGGCTGCCGCCAGGCTGGGTGCGCGCTGATCGGGGGAGAGACCGCTGAGCATCCGGGCGTGATGGAGCGCGACCAGTTCGACCTGGCGGGCTTCTGCGTCGGCATCGTCGAGCGCGAACGACGGCTGGACGGCAGCCAGGTGCGGGCTGGCGACGCGATCGTAGGGCTGGCCAGCTCAGGCTTGCATGCCAACGGGTTCTCGCTCGTTCGCGAGGTGATCAGGGCTCGTGACCTCGACCTGAGCGTCCCGTTTCGCGAGGTCCTCGCCCGGTGGCTGCCCGGAACGGCGATCACGCGCGAGTCCGACGATCGGTTCCTCGGCCAGGTGCTGCTGACGCCAACCACGATCTACGCGCCAGCCATCCACGCGCTCATGCAGCGGGTCGAGGTGCGCGGGCTGGCCCACGTGACCGGCGGGGGACTGCCCGCCAACGTCCCACGGGCGCTGGCGGCCGGACTCGGCGCTCGCCTGGACCCGCGGCGGTGGCCGATCCCGTCCGTGTTCAGGCTGTTCGCGCAGCTCGCGGACCTGCACGACCGGGAGATGCGGGCGACGTTCAACGGCGGTCTGGGAATGGTCGCGGTTGTTCCGGCGGACCAGGCTGCCATGGCGATCAACACCCTGGCGGCTTCCGGACTCGAGGCCTGGGAGGTCGGGCGGGTCGAGCCGGTCGATTCGCTGGGCGGGACGCGCTACCTGGAGGCCCCGATCGAATGACCGGCCGGATCGCCGTTGGCGTAAGCGGCACCGGCAGCAATCTCCAGGCGCTCCACGCGGCCGCGGTCCGCGGCGAGCTCGGCGGCAGGATCGCGCTCGTGTTCGCCGACCGGCCGTGCCCGGCGCTCGACTGGGCGAAGGCGCACGGCCTGGAGACCGCGCTCGTCCTGCGTGGATCCGACCCCGAGCTGGGCGCCACCCTCCACGCCTCCGACGCTGAGGTCGTGGCCCTGGCCGGCTACATGCGCGTCATCGGGCCCGAGGTGCTGGCTGCCTTCGCCGGTCGCGTGGTCAACACGCACCCCTCGCTGCTGCCGGGCTTTCCGGGCGCCCACGCCGTCCGCGACGCGCTGGCAGCAGGGGTCAAGGTGACCGGCGCGACCGTGCACCTGGTCGACGAAGTCATCGACGGCGGGCCGATCCTCCTGCAGGAGGCGGTACCCGTTCAGCCAGGCGACACCGAGGAGGCTCTCCACGCGCGCATCAAGACGGTCGAGCACCGGCTCCTGCCGTGGGCCGTCGCGCTCCTGCTTGCCGGCGCGGTCACCCTCGACGGCCCGGTTGCGACGATCGACGCGGCGCGGGCAGCGAGAATGGTCCCGAGGCCTCGCCGCGCCCTCATCTCGGTGTCCGACAAGACTGGGATCGTCCCCTTCGCCGAGGGCCTGGTGGGCGCAGGTTTCGAGCTTGTCTCGACCGGTGGCACGGCGCGAACGCTCCGCGATGCGGGCCTGCCGGTCACCGACGTGAGCGCCGTGACGGGCTTCCCGGAGATGCTCGACGGCCGTGTCAAGACCCTCCACCCCCGCGTGCACGCCGGCGTGCTCGCCGACCTGCGGAACGACGATCATCGCGAGCAGCTGGCCGCCGCGGCGATCGCGCCGTTCGAGCTCGTCGTCGTGAACCTGTATCCCTTCGCTGCCGCCGCCGAGCGACCGGGCATCAGCCTCGACGAGCTGATCGAGGAGATCGACATCGGCGGTCCAACCCTGATCCGGGCCGCGGCCAAGAACAGCGCCAACGTGACGGTGGTCACGTCGCCCGCCCGGTACGACAGCGTCCTCCAGGAGCTCGCGTCCGAGGATGGGCGGGCCACGGTCGCCCCCGGCCTGCGCGGGGCGCTCGCGGTCGAGGCGTTCCGCGACACCGCGGCGTACGACGCGCGGATCGCAAATGAGCTGCCATGCGCGATGGACGGCGCCGGGATCCCGCTGCCCGACGAGCCGGGGCTGCCTCGCTCCACCGACCAATACCCGGACAGCCTGACGGTCGCGCTGGAGAAGGTTGAGACGCTTCGCTACGGCGAGAACCCGCACCAGCTGGCGGCGCGCTACGTGCGGGTCGGACGGGGCGCGGAGAGGGGGCCGTTCGCCTCGCGGGAAGAGCCGCTTCAGGGCAAGGCGCTTTCGTACAACAACGTGCTCGATGCCGCCGCCGCCGCGAGCCTCGCCCGGTCCCTGCGCGGACCGGCGTGCGTGATCGTGAAGCACACGAACCCGTGCGGCGCCGCCGAGCGAGGAACCCTCCTCGAGGCGTGGGATGCCGCGCTGGCCGGCGACCCCGTCTCGGCCTTTGGCGGGGTCGTGGGGCTGACACGCGAGGTGGACGAGCCCCTCGGGAGGGCCTTGACGTCGCTCTTCCTCGAAGTCGTCGTCGCGCCCGGCTACGACGACGAGGCGCGAGCCGTGCTCGCGTCGAAGCCGAACCTCCGTCTGATCGTCGATCCCTCGCTCGGCGCCGGGAACGCCGAGGGCTGGCCGTCGAACACGGGCTCGATCCGGACTGCCGGCGGCGCCGTGCTCGTGTCCACGCCCGACAGCCGGCCCGACGATCCCACCGAGTGGGCCCTCCTGTCGAGCCGACGTCCGAGGGACGAGGAGCGTCGGGACCTCGACCTGGCGTGGCGGCTCGTGCGAGGCGCGACTTCCAACGCGATCGTGCTCGTGCGGGACGGCCGGCTGATCGGTCTCGGTTCAGGACAGACAAGCCGGGTGGACGCCGCCCGGCAGGCGGTCGAGAAGGCTCGCGCCATCAGCGGCGGGGAAGTCCTCCATGGAGCGTCGTGCGCCTCGGACGCCTTCTTCCCGTTCCCCGACGCCGTGGAGGTTTGCCTGGAGGCCGGGATCAGCGCGTTCGTCCAACCCGGCGGCTCGATCCGCGATGCCGAGATCCTGACGGCCGTCGAGAATGCCGGGGCGGCGATGCTGATCACCGGGACGCGACACTTTCGCCACTAGCCGTCGTCGGGGTAGTGGCCCGACTGGGAAGGGCGCGACGAACAGCCCTTGACGGGGCATTGGCATGTCGGACAATCCGCGACAGGCTGATCCGAGGAGGCGGGCATGGCTGCGACCACGACCAACGAGGAGATCGCGCGCCGCTACGTCGTCGCCGCGAGCGCGAACGACCTCGACTCGCTGGCGGCCCTTCGGGATCCCGACTGGCAGGTCAGCTGGCCGCAGTCGGGCGAGCGCGTCATCGGCACGGATGACTTTCGCGCGATCGTGAGTCGCTATCCGGGCGGCACGCCGCGCACCGAGATCCGGCGCGTCGTGGGCGACAAGGATCGCTGGGTCGTGACCCCGAGCAACACCGCACTGCGTGTCGCCGGTGAGGGCGACCTGTGGTGGGGGGAGTGGTCGGTGACCTACCCGGACGGGCAGACGTACTTCTGCATCGACCTGATCGAGCTGCGGGGAGGGCGCGTCTGGCGGGAGACGGTGTACTGGGCGACGCCCTTCGAGGCGCCGGAGTGGCGCGCGCCGTGGGTCCGCCGCGACAGTAAGGGTGAGGACGCCTCGGCCTCGTGACGCTCACCGCCGACGCCCTCATAACAATCTCGGACGAACCACTGACCCTCGACGGGCTGCTGCGGATCGCCGGCGGTGCACGGGTCGAGCTCTTGGAGGCGGCGCGCGATCGGATCCGGGCAAGTCGGGCCGTCGTGGACGCGGCCCTGTCCGGCCCGGACCTCGTCTATGGGCTGAACACCGGCCTCGGGCACATGCGCAACGAGCGGCTGCCGGTCGAGTCCCTCATTCGCTACCAGGAGGCGATGATCACCGTGCACGCGGGCGCGATCGGTCCACCGCTTTCCACGCAGGTTGTCCGTGCCGCGATGGCCGCGCGGGTGAACGGCTTCGCGCGCGGCGGCTCCGGAGCGACCCTCGGGGCAGCCGAAACGCTCGTCGCCATGCTCAACGCCGGTGTCCACCCGATCGTTCCCGAAACCGGTTCCGTGGGCGCCTCCGACCTGATGCACATGGCGTCGATCGCCCTGGTCGCGATCGGCCAGGGCCGTGCGGAGGTCGGCGGCCAGGTCGTGGGCGGGGGCGAGGCGTTGCAGCGGGCCGGCATCCAGCCGCTTGCGCTCCAGCCGAAGGACGGCCTCGCGCTGATCTCCGCGAACGGCATGTCCGTCGGCAGGGGCGCCATCGTCGTCGGACGCGCGCTCGAGCTCGCGGAGATCGCCGACGTTGTGTTCGTCGTCGCGCTGGAGGGCATCGGCGGCAACCCGTCGATCGTCGAGCCGGCCGTCGCCGCGGCGAAGGGCATCGCCGGACAAACGGCGGCCTCGGAGCACATCAGGCGCCTTCTCATCGGCAGCGCGCGGTGCGAGGCGGGCGGAGCGAAGTCCGTGCAGGATCCGCTGTCGTTCCGCGTCGTCCCGCAGGTGCACGGCGCCTATCGGGAGCTCGTGGCCTTCGCCCACCAGGCGGTCGAGACCGAGCTCAACGCCGCCGACGACAACCCGCTTGTCTCGGTCGCCGAGGGGCGGCTGATCAGCAACGGCAATTTCCACCCGATGGTGCTTGCCCTGGCTTTCGATGCGCTGCGGCCCGCGATCGCGCATGTCGGCCAGCTCTCGGAGCGGCGCATGAGTCACCTCTGGAACGCGGCCTTCGCCGACCCGTCCGCGGTCGCCCTCGAGAGCGGGTGGCGGAACACCGGCCTGGGGCTGGCGCTCTTCACCCGCTACGCCGCCGGCACCCGCTACGCAGCGCTTCGAGGCCTGGCAGAGCCGGCAAGCCTGGACGTGGGCCCGCTCGACATGGGCATCGAGGACCACGCGACGAATGCGCCCGAGAGCGTTCGACGAACGGACGAGGCCCTCGACGCGCTGGAGGACATTCTCGCGATCGAACTCCTCATGGCCTGGGGCCTGCTGGCGGACACGTCACGGGACACGCTTGGCGAAGGAGCTCGGCTGATCCTGGCGGAGGTCGACGACGTGTTCGCGGGGCTCCCTGACGATGCCCAGTCGAGCGACCTCCACACCGCGGCGCGTCTCGCGCTTCGGGAGCGGCTTCTCCCGGCCATCCGCGGGGCCATTCCGAACCCGACCTGACCCGCCTCCACCGCGGGCCGCTTGTTACCATCGCGCTCCCATGCCCAATCCGGACGTCGATCGTTACTACCTGACCACGGCCATCGCGTATGCGAACAACCGGCCCGGTCTGCACACGCTCTACGAGGTGATCGGCGCCGATGCGATCGCCCGTTACCGGCGGATGAAGGGCCACGACACGCGCTTCCTCACGGGGACGGACGAGTACTCGGTCAACATCGCACTCACCGCGGCCGAGCAGGGTAAAGACCCGAAGCAGTTCGTCGACGAGATGGTCGCGCTCTTCAAGGTCGCCGAGGACGCCCTCCAGATCAGCCCCGATCGGTTCATTCGTACGACGGACGAGGACCACCAGCGGGCCGTCCACGAGATGATTCGCCGCTCCTACGCCAACGGGGACCTGTACGTCGGCACGTACGAGGGCTGGTACTGCCCGAACGAGGGGTTCATTCCTGCCAGCCAGCTTGTCGAGGACGCCAACGGCACCCATTGCGCCAACCATCCGAACGTCGAGCTCCAGTGGCTCAGCGAGCGGAACTGGTTCTTTCGCCTCTCGGCCTACCAGGAACGCCTGGAGCGCTACTACGCAGAACACCCGGACTGGGTACAGCCCGAGTACCGCAGGAACGAGATGCTGGGCTTCATTCGCGGCGGCCTCGAGGATTTCTCGGTCAGCCGCGAGAAGGCGACCTGGGGGGTGCCCTTCCCGATTCGGGAGGATGGCTCGTCGGCGCAGCTGCCCGACGGCTCGTGGGATCCGGCGGCAGGGCGGGTCTACGTCTGGTTCGACGCCCTGACGAACTACATCACGGGCGCAGGCTTCCCGGACGACCCCGCCGCGTTTGCCAAATGGTGGCCGTGCGACGTCCATATCATCGGCAAGGACATCAACCGGCTGCACACGATCATGTGGCCGGCGATGTTGATGAGTGCAGGTTTGCCGCTGCCGAAGCTCGTCTGGGTCCACGGCTGGCTGCTCGCCCAGGGCGAGCGTATGAGCAAGAGCCGGGGCAACTTCCTGGACCCGAACGACGTTATCGCGGCGCTCGGCGCGGACGGGACGCGGTACGTGACGCTGCGAGAGGTCGCCTTCGACGCCGACAGGGACGTGAGCTGGGACTCGTTCGTCCGGCGCTACAACGCCGATCTCGCGAACGACTTCGGCAACCTGGTGAACCGCACGGTCACGATGGTGAATCGCTACCTCGACGGCGAACGCCCGCCGCCCAGCGAGGGGGCATTGCTCCAACCGACGTGGCTCTCGGCGCTCGATGGCTATCGAGCGAACGTCGAGGGCTTCCTGCTGCACGAAGCGCTGGCTTCGCTCTGGGACTTCGTCGCGAACGCGAACCGGCTCGTCGACGCCGAAAAGCCATGGGAGCTCGCGAAGGCAGCGAAGTCCGGCGACCGGGCAGCCGAAAGCCGGCTGCGGGACGTCCTCGGCGACCTCGTCGAGGCATGCCGCCTGCTTGCGCTGGCCGCGGCGCCGTTCATCCCGTCCAGCGCGCTGCGGGTGTTCAATCAGCTGGGCTACGAGTGGCGGTACGCGGAGAATGGCAACGAAGGTCCGCCGCTTCTCGATGAGCTCGGCTGGGGTGCCTCGGGCGGCCCGCCCGGCCGCGTTGGAACGCCCGAGCCTCTGTTCCCGCGACTGGATGTCGAAATCCCGGTTGCCTGATCGTCGAGAGAGCAGGACCGGCCCCACGATTCGCGGGCCGGCAGCAGATTTGGAGGTGCCCCGTGGCGACTGGTGAAATCACCCACATCGAGTTCCCGGCTGACGACGTCGACCGCGCCAAGCGCTTCTACGAAGCCGTCGCGGGCTGGCAGTTCAGCGAGATGGAGGGCTTCCCGGGCTACTGGCTGTTCCGGACCAGTGAGGGATCCGGCGGCGGTCTGGGCAAGCGCGGCGAGAGCGTCGGGTCGGTCATTCGCGACTACATCACCGTTGCGAAGCTGGAGGACGCAGTCGCTGCGGCGGAGAAGTTCGGCGGCAAGGTCGTTACGCCTCCCAGGGACATCCCCGGCCAGGGCCGCTATGCCGCAGTCCTCGACTCGGAGGGCAACGAGATCGGCCTCTGGGAGACCCCGAGCTAGGACAAACTCGACCGGCGAGCTGACGGCCTCTCGCTGACGGCCTCCGGCTGACACTCCGTGCTGACCCGGTAGTGCGGAAGCCGCCCTCGAGCGGCGATTGACGCGCGTGGCGACAATGCGCGCGTGATCTGCCGATCCTGCGGGGCACCCCTCGACCCGAGCGCGCGCTTCTGTCAGAACTGCGGGACGCCGGCGGAGCCTTCGTGCTCGTCCTGCGGAGCGACCCTCCAGCCGGGTGCCAGGTTCTGTGCGAGCTGCGGCTCGGCGGTCGCCGACGCCGGCGCTACCGGACAGACGGACGGCGCCTCTGTTCCACGGGCGGCAGCCGCCGAGCGCAAGGTCGCCAGCATCCTGTTCGCCGACCTGGTCGGCTTCACATCCCTCAACGAGACGACCGACCCGGAGCTGGTGCAGGCGGTCGTCGCGCGGGCGTTCGAGCGGTTGTCCGCCGAGGCGGCGCGCTACGAGGGCACGATCGAAAAGTTCGCCGGCGACGCGATGCTCGCGATCTTCGGCGTCCCGGTCATCCACGAGGACGACGCGGAGCGTGCGGTTCGCGCCGCGCTCGAGATGCAAGCCGCCATGCTCGAACTGGCCGCCCAGCTGCGGGACGAAGGCCGGCCCGAACTCGCGCTGCGCGTTGGCGTCGAAACCGGCGAGGTCCTCGTCGACCTCGGGCGGGTCGAGGTCGACCGCGACCGGATGGTGACCGGCGATGCGGTCAACACCGCCGCGCGGCTCCAGCAGGCCGCTCAACCCGGCGAAGTCGTCGTCGGCAGCAGCACCTACGCCGTCACGCGCGACGTCGTCGAGTACCACGAACTGCCGGCGGTGCCACTCAAGGGCAAGAGCATGCCGGTTGCCGCCTGGCGAGCTGTCGCCGTCAAGGCGCGCCGCGGCGGACGTCGAGCGCCCCAGGGGATCGAGGCTCCGCTGATCGGACGCGACGAGGAGATCGCGCTCCTGAAGGAGACCGTGCACCGCACGGCCGTGGAAGGGCGGCCCCACCTCGTGACCGTGCTCGGCAGCGCAGGCGTCGGGAAGTCCCGCCTGACGTGGGAGCTCGAGAAGTACCTCGACGGCCTGCCGGAGACGTACGTGTGGCGAAAGGGACGCTGCCTGGCCTACGCCCAGGCAAGCTTCTCCGCGTTCGCTGATGTCGTTCGGGCGGACGCGAAGATCCTCCAGGACGACGCGCCTGAGGCAGCCGAGGCCAAGCTCGAGGCGCGCGTGACCGAGCTCGCTGGAGCAGCGTCATCGGAGGGGGTGCCCGCAGCGTTGCGCGCCGTCCTCGGCCTGGGCGGCTCGGCCGGCCTGGCGCGCGACGAGCTGTTCGACGCGTGGCGCCGCTACCTCGAGCTCCTGTCGCGGCAAGCCCCGCTCGTGCTCGTCCAGGAGGACGTCCACTGGGCGGACGAAGGCCTGCTCGATTTCCTCGAGTATGTGGCCCGCTGGAGCGCCGGCCCGATCGTCGTGCTGTGTCTGGCGCGGCACGAGCTGCTGGAGCGTCGGCCGACGTGGGGCGGGGGACTGCCGAACGCGGCCACGATTGTGCTTGAGCCGCTAGCGCCTGACGAGAACGCGCGGATGTTCGACCGGCTGCTTGACGGGGACCTCCCGCAAGAGGTGCGCGATCGGGTCGTCTCGCTGGCCGGCGGCAATCCGCTGTTCACCGAGGAGCTCGTGCGGATGTTCGTCGACAGGGGCGTCGTCCGCTTCGCCAACGGCAAGTGGGAGCTCGCACGGCGCCTCGAGGACGTCGAGATCCCGAGCTCGATCCAGGCGGTGCTGGCGGCGCGCCTCGACACGCTGCCAGCGCCGGAGAAGCGCGCGACCCAGGACGCCGCCGTCGTCGGCCGGATCTTCTGGGACGCGCTGATCGCTCACCTCACCCGGAGCGGCCCGGCCGTTGTCCGCGACACGCTGCGCCGGCTGCGGATCAAGGAGCTCGTGGTTCCGCGCGAGCCGTCCATGCTGGCGGGCGCCGCCGAGTTCGGCTTCCGGCATGTCCTCACCCGGGACGTCGCCTACGAGTCCCTGCCGAAACGCGAGCGTGCCGCGAAGCACCTCGATGTTGCGCGCTGGGCGGAGGAGGCACTTGCCGATCGCACCGAGGAGATGGTGGAGCTCCTTGCCTCGCACTATCTCGCCGCCCTGCGTTACGAGGAGGAGCTTGGCGGCGGGCCGACGAACCGCCTCGCGGAGCTTCGGCGCCAGACGTACGCCTATGCGCGGCGGGCGGGCGCGAGGGCAGCCGACCTCCACCAGCTCGAGACCGCCGCCAGCTGGCTTTCTCTCGCGATCGAATTGGCAGCCAACCTGGAGGCCGGCGCACGAGAGCAGGCCTTGCTGGCGCTCGAGTTCTTCAAGGGGACGGTCGGAAACGTCCCGTACGAACGCCTGCTTGCCGCCCTCCAGGAAGGGATCGGCATGCTAGAGGCGAAACCCGATCGAACCGACGAGGACGACCAGCTCCTCGGCCGATTGCGGTCGGCTGCAGGCTACTGTCTCTTCCAGCTGGAGCGGCTGGAGGCCGCTCGCGCCATCCTGGAGGCCGGTATCGCGGCGCTGGACGGCGCGCCCTCGGCCGCTCGAGCGGAGCTGCGGTTGCGCCTTGGATGGACCTACTGGCGCGCCGGTCCGATCGAGGGCTCGCTCCCCATCCTTCGCCTGGCGATTGACGAGGCCCAGGCCGTGGGCGCCGCCGACGTCGAACGGTGGGGGATTCACGAACTCGGGGTCGCGACCAGCAAGACTGGCGACGTCGGGCGTGGTCTCGAGCTCGTGCAGGAAAGCTTCCGTCTCGCGCAGGAAGCTCGCGATCACACCCTGCTCGCCCGTTGCTACATCAACGTGCCGGCGCTCATGAACACCAACGGAATGCCCTGGACGGAGTTCGTGCCGATCATGAAAGCGGGGCTCGAGACAAGCCGGCGCGCGGTCGACCGAAGCTCGACGGCCTGGACGGCCGAGAACCTTGGCGACGTTGCCTGGGAACGCGGCGCACTGCGCGAGGCCATCGCCTACTACGAGGAGGGGCTGGAGGCCGCGACGGCACTGGGCGATGAGCTGAAGGTCGTCATCGCCAGGCTCAGCCTTGGGTGGGTGCGCTATTTCATGGGGGAATACAGCGTCGTCAAGGCGGTGGAAGCGGAAAGAGTGCGGCTCGCGGCCAGCAATCCGGAGCCGCAGGCCGAGCTGTGGGACGCCATGTGGGTCGCGTGGCGACGTTGGCGGGAGAGCGATCCAGCCGGAGCGCTGACGGGCCTTCAGGCTGCGATTGAGTCTGCCGAGGATGTTTCGGAGATCCACGCCCCGCGGCTGCTCGCCCGACAGGCTCTCCGGCTTGGCGATCGGTCGGCCCTGACAAGGGCGGCGCGATACATCCACGAGATTGGCAGCACCGCCGTTGGACCCCTGCGCCGGCTGGACACTCGCTGGGTGGATGCGCTCGCTGTTGGCGATGGCTCTTCCGTTCGTGAGCTGGCCGCGATCGCCGATGAATGGCGGCGGCTCGGGTACCCGCTCATTGCCGCCGACGTGTTTGCGGACGCGGCGCTCGTCGCCGCACGCATCGGCCAGGAGGCTTCGGAGCTGATTACGGTCGCAAACGAGCTGTACGCACAGTGCGAACTGGTACCCGTGCTCGGGCCGCTACCGGAGGACCGATGGGTCGAACCGCGGGCCGGGGACGCCATCGCGGCCTCGGCGTAATTCGTGCGGTTGGTCGACAGTCACTGCCATCTCCAGGCGGATCGCTTCGATTCCGACGTTGATCTCGTGCTGGGCGGAGCGCGCCTGGCAGGTGTCGAACGACTGCTCGTCCCCGGCTGGGATCGCCCATCGTGTGAGCGCGCGCTCGACCTGGCCGACCGCTTTCCGTGGCTCGACGTCGCGGTCGGCGTCCACCCGCACGACGCAGCGAACGTCGGCGATGACGCCTGGCCGTGGTTCGTCGAGATGGCCCGGGACGATCGGGTGGTCGCGATGGGCGAGACGGGTCTCGACTTCGATCGTCTCTTCTCGCCGCCAAAAACGCAGGTGGCCAACCTCCGTCGAAACCTGGCGCTTGCGCTCGAGGTCGGGAAACCGGCCATCCTGCACTGCCGCTCATCGGAAGGCAGTCGCGAAGCGCAGGACACCCTCCTGGTCGAGCTGGAGAAGGCAGGCCTCAAGTCGACCGATGAGCCAGGGGAGTCCGCGGCTCGGCCGCAGGCCATCGTCCACTCGTTTTCGGGTCCGGTCGACTACGCGCAGGCCGTCCTGCGCCTGGGGCTCGCGATCAGCTTCTCGGGACTTGTCTTCCGCGCCGGCGAGGAGGCATCGGCCGATGTGGCACGCCTCGTCCCGGCGGATCGGCTGCTCATCGAGACGGATTCGCCCTTTCTCTCGCCGCCCGGCGCGCCGCGCAGGCGAAATGAGCCTGAATGGGTGGCGGTCACCGGGCAATGGCTGGCCAAGGTTCGGGGCGCCGATCCGGAACCGATGGGGGAGCAGCTCGTCGCCAGTTACGATCGGATCCTGGCCCGCGTGAACCGCGGTTGACATCGCCCGGAGCCGTCGACTAGAGTATTTAGCACTCTCAGGTTCAGAGTGCTAAACGGCACACCAGCCCGCGGACTGCGCCCGGCGCGCAGCACTCCTGGTCGCCGCAGGCGCTCGTTCAATCCGGCAACAGGGACGTGTTCGGCGCCCGACGGCGCCCGTCCCGGATCAGCAAAAGCGACGGCCCGACGGCCGTCCAAGGAGGGATTGCACGTTGGCCACTGCCACTGCCACGAAGCTCCGCCCGCTCGGCGATCGCGTCGTGATCCAGCCCAGCCCACGGGAGGAGATGACCAAGAGCGGCATCGTCCTGCCCGACACCGCGAAGGAGAAGCCCCAGGAGGGCAAGGTCATGTCGGTGGGCCCGGGTCGCATCCTCGACGACGGGAAGCGCGAGCAGATCGACGTGAAGCAGGGCCAGAAGGTCCTGTTCGCGAAGTACGCCGGCACCGAGTTCAAGCTGGAGGGCGACGACTACCTCATCGTCAGCCAGAAGGACATCCTCGCGGTTCTCGAGGACTAGGGCCGAGGCCACCCACGACACAGCATTCCTGGAGGAAATTCCTACATGGCAAAGCAGCTCATCTTTGACGAGACGGCTCGTCGATCCCTTAAGAAGGGCATCGACCGGATGGCCGACGCAGTCAAGGTCACGCTGGGGCCCAAGGGCCGCAACGTCGTCCTCGACAAGAAGTTCGGGTCCCCGACGATCACCAACGACGGCGTCACGATCGCGCGCGACATCGAGCTCGACGACCCCTTCGAGAACATGGGCGCCCAGCTCCTCAAGGAGGTCGCCACCAAGACCGACGACGTCGCCGGCGACGGCACCACGACCGCCGTCGTG
>DASXSA010000196.1:0-7316 GCA_036506235.1 Candidatus Limnocylindrales bacterium
TGGCCGAGTACGAGCTGCGCGCCGACTGGGTGGCGGCAGGACAGATCCTGGGCGAGGCCCTCGTCTCATGAATGCGGAGGCCAGGAGTTGAGCGCGACGGGCGGAAACGGCAGCCAGCCCGGACGGGAGGATTACTCCCCGTTCATCGCTCCGGCCGGTGCGAAGGCGGCCGCGAACGCCGGGGACCTCAGCTTGCTCGAGCGTCTCGAAGCGCTGCAGCTCCGCCCGTCCGAAGGCTGGCTGACGCTGGGCCTCGTGATCGTGATGGTGGCCACGATCGGGCTCTCGCTCGACGACCCACAGTGGGTCCTCGGGAATGGCGAGCTGACCGACTTCCTCGCACCGGTGGGTGCCCTCGGGGTGGTGTGGGGCTTCCTCAGCGCGAAGGCGGGCTGGTCGCGCTGGCTCGCGCACCTCCTGGGCGCGGTGTTCGCGGCGCTGATCGTGCCGATCGCGGTCGGCACGGGCCTGAACCCGGCAGACCAGTCCATCGGCGGGCTGTTCCACGCGACCGCGGAGTCGACGGTCAACGCCTATCTCGACCTCGCCTGGCGGGGCCAGACGATCACCCAACAGTACGGCCACTTCATGCTGGTCCTCGGCATCCTGTGCTGGGCCACAGGTCAGTTCGCCGGCTACGCGGTCTTCGGCCACCGACGGCCGCTGAATGCCGTGGTGCTCACGGGAATGCTGCTGGTCGCGAGCATGTCGATCACGATCCGCGATCAGCTCGGCTTCCTGGTCCTGTTCAGCCTCGCGGCGCTGTCGCTGCTCGTCCGCAGCCACACGCTCGAGGAGCGGACGAGCTGGTTGCGCCGGCGGATCGGCGATCCGGCGACGGTCGGCCGCCTGTACCTGCGCGGCGGCTCGGCGTTCGTGGCGGCGGCGGTCGGTGCGGCGCTGCTGCTGACAGCAACCGCCTCGTCGGCGCCGCTCGCCGGTGCGTGGACGGGGGTGGACCAGCAGATCATCGAGTGGGGCCAGCAAATCCAGCGCTTCCTGCCGTGCTGCGGCGCCGGGACGCGCATCAGCGGCGTGAGCTTCGGACCCAACGCCGACATCGTGGGCGTCTGGGAGACGAGCAGCACGCCCGCGGTCGTCATCACCCGCAACCCGACCGACACGACGCCCTACTACTGGATGGCGACGACCTACGACACGTTCACCCTGAAGGGCTGGACGCGCAGCAAGGAGGTCGGCCTCAACCGCCAGCCGGGCGAGTCGATGCTGAAGGACACCCTCGAAGGGCAGTACCCGCCGCGTGAGAAGCAGACCGCCTCGTTCAACATTTCGGCGCTTCGCTATCGCGGGGACGTCCTGCTGACCCCGACCGTCCCCCTCACCCCGATGGCGAACTTCGTCGACAACGTTCCCACGCATCTCACGGTGCTGGCCGACGGTTCGTATTTCCTGAGCGTGCAGTCGGATGATCACGATGACTACCAGGTCACGGCCGACGTTCCGACGGTCGGTGACAAGGGCATCAACCAGAACCTGCTGCGCGCCGCCGGCAAGAGCTACCCGCCCGAGATTCGGGGTCTCTACCTGGATTACCCGAAGGAGGCGATCGGGCCGAACGCCACAAAGCTCCTGAAGGAGATCAAGGCCAGCGGCAAGACGTCCACGCCCTTCGACCTGGCGATGACGACCCAGTCGTACCTGCGCTCGAACGCGTTCACGTATGACCAGGACGTGCGGGCGTTCGGATGCACGAGCAACGTGGTCGAGTGCTTCGCTCGCGATCGGCACGGCTACTGCCAGTACTTCGCGAGCACGATGGCCATCCTGCTACGGGCTGAGGGCGTGCCTACCCGGCTGGTGCAGGGCTTCCTGCCCGGCGACAAGGACAGCTCGGGCGCGCACGAGACCCTCACGTTCGCCCAGTCGCACGCGTGGGTGCAGGTCTACTTCCCGGGCATCGGCTGGGTGAACTTCGATCCGACCGGTGGACGTGCTGTCGTCACGGCGCTTCCTGCCGGACCCGCGATTCCCCCGCTGCCGTCGCCCTCCGTGGCCGAGATCCCGTCCGTCGGGGACTTCCAGTCCGACGATCCGCGCCGTTCGGTGCGACCCGCGGGCGGCGGCTCCGAGAGCGGGGGACCGTCGTCGCCGGGCAGCCTGCCGTTCGTGATCGTCGGGTTCCTCCTGCTGACCGCCGTGCTGGGTCTCGCGTTCGCGGCCTACCAACGCGGGCCTCGTGGCCCGATTCAGCCCGACTCCGTCTACGACGGCGTCGTCCGCCTCGCCCGCCGCTTCGGATACGGGCCGCGTCCGACGCAAACCGTCTACGAGTACACGGGCGCGCTGGGCGACGAGCTCCCCGCGGCGCGACCTTCTCTCGAGCTCGTTGCCCGGGCGAAGGTCGAGGTGGCCTACGGCCGGCGCGAGCTCGGCCAGGACCGGCTGGGTGCCCTGCGAGAGGCGCAGCGGCAGCTCCGGGTTGCGTTGCTTCGGCTGATCTTCCGGCGACACCGCTGGCGCGGCCGCCGCTAGACCAACAGCTACCTTTCAAGACAGGCAAGGGACCCCCAGCGGGTCAGAGGGCGCCGCCGCGCTCCTCGGAGGTAGCGATTGCGCCAGCCGCTGGTAGTGCGGCGGCTTCCTCGAGCGGTGCAAGGTGCTCCGTGAGGTTGTGGGCACGGAGGATCGCCCTCCCTCCGCGGAGCTCCACGATGGAGATGCCGCACAGCGCGAACGGGAAGACCCAGAACGCCTCGAGCGGGAGCCTGAGCAGGCTCAGGAGCGTGATCTTGAAGATGCCGTCGTGCGCGACGAGCAGGGTCCAGGGTCGATCAGGCGACAGCACGCCCGAATAACCGGCGACCGGCGAGACGATGGTTTCGGGTGCAAGCGGTTGCTTGGCGGTCAGACGGTCGATGATCGCCCGGAGCGCCGGTCGAGCGCGAGCAGCGGCTTCGCCGAGGCTTTCGCCACCCGGAGCATGCGCCTCGAGCGGGCGCGCGCGCCAGGTCGCCAGGAGGCTGCCGTCCCGCCGTTCGACCTCATCGCGATGGAGGCCTTCCCACTCGCCCTGGGCGATCTCGGAAAGGCCCGTCTCCGAGCGAACGGCCGGGGTCGATCCGCCGGCAGCCTGGGAGATAGAAGCCGCGACGATGGCTGCGGTCTCGGCCGCGCGGCTGAGCGGGGAATGAACGATCTCGATGGGCGCGGAGTCGGGGATGGGGAGCGCCGGCGGCGCGTCGGGCCGGGCCAGTCGTGTTCCCGCGAGTTGGGCCTGCTGCCGGCCGAGCTCCGTCAGCGGCGTCTCGGCCTCGCCCTGGAAGCGGTCCTCGGCGATGAACGTGGATTGGCCGTGCCGGAGCAGGACGAGGCTGGCATCGAGGTTCGTGGGGATGCGCAGCGAATCCTCCCCGGAGTGCGTCTGTATCAGCGCTCCATACCCAGGCGGATCACCCACAGGTCGAGCACCGCCTCGTTGGCGCGGATCGCAGCGGCCACCGGATCAGGGACGTCATCGTCGAGGGCGAGCACCATGAGTGCGTCCGTCCGGGGCCCGCTGCGCGCCAGGTGCATCCCGCTGATGTTGACGTCGGCGTCCCCGAGCATCAGGCCGATGCGACCCATCGTGCCCGGCTTGTCCTGGTGGCGGGTGATCAGCATGACGTCCGCGGGGGCCATGTCGATCCAGTAGTCGTTGAGCCGGACCAGCCTGGGCTCGCCGTTGACCACGGTTCCGGCGACGCGTGTGACCCGGCCGTCCGTCTCGCCCGAGAGCGTCAGCAGTGCCGCGTAGGGATCCGATTCCTGCGACCGACGTTCGACCAGGCTGATCCCGCGCGCCTTGGCGAGGGCGCCGGCGTTGACGAGGTTCACGCGTTCGGTCGTGGAAGTCTCGAGCAGCCCGCGCAACACCGCGGCGACGAGCGGGGAGCCGTCGTGCTCGGCCGGTTCACCGGCGATCTCGAGCGTCAACGTGCGCACGCCAGCGCGCGAGAACTGGGCGAAGAACCTGCCGAGGACCTCTGCCAGCGGCAGGTATGGACCAATGGCACGCGCGGTCTCCGCGGTCAGCAGTGGCGCGTTCACTGCGTACCGAGCCGATCGGCCGGCCAGGACCTCGATGATCTGGTCCGCGACTTCCTCGGCCACCGCGACCTGCGCCTCGGCCGTGGACGCGCCGAGGTGCGGTGTCAGGATCGTGTTCGGTGCGTCGAGCAGCGGGGATCCGACCGGAGGCTCCTGCTCGAAGACATCGATCCCGGCGCCACCCAGACGACCCTCCCGCAGTGCCTCAGCCACGGCCGCCTCGTCGACGACGCCGCCGCGTGACACGTTGAGCAACAGCGCTCCGGGCTTCATCCGCGCGAGCTCCTTTGTTCCGATGAGGCCGCGAGTCGTGCGTGTCAACGGGACGTGCAGGCTGATCGCGTCGGAGCGGGCGAGCAGCGTCTCGAAGTCCACCAGCTCCACGCCATGGTTCAATGCCTGCTCGGCGCTCACGTAGGGATCGACGGCCAGGATCGTCATCTCGAGTGCGACCGCCCGATCCGCGATGGCCTGCCCGATCTTGCCGAGACCCACGATTCCCAGGGTTCGTCCGCGCAGCTCCAGGCCCGTGAACTGCGAGCGTTTCCACTCGCCGCGCCTGACGGACGCATCGGCCGCGGCGATTCGCCGGGCCAGGCCGAACAGCAGCCCGAGCGTGTGCTCCGCCGCGGCGATGGTGTTCCCGGTCGGCGCGTTGACGACCGTGATCCCGGCCCTGGTCGCCGCCTCGAGATCGACGTTGTCGACACCCACGCCCGCGCGACCGATGACGATCAGCCGTCGCCCGGCCTCGATCAGGCCGGCATCGACCTCCACCTGGCTCCGAACGACGAGCGCCTCGTACTCCGGGATCGCGCCGCATAACTCGTCGCGGGACAGTCCCGGTCGCTCGTCGACCTCGTGCTGCGCACGCAGGAGCGCCACGCCCTCCGGGGCTAGTGGCTCCGCGACCAGGACCTTCACTGGACGATCGACGGCTGACGAACGATCGAAGGCTGGCGGACGATGGCGATCCCGAGCCTCAGGCGAACGCGCTTGCGATCCGCTCGGGGGTGTCCTGCATCGGCTGGCCCGACTCCTCGAGCGCGGCGATGCCGGCACGCTCAGCGGCGGCCACTCCGGCCCCGGGCCTCGCCTCCCGCCCCAGCTTGACGAGCGCCTCCTCGATCACTGCGATGGCCGACAGGATCTCGTCGAAGGTCACCGAGCCGAGATGGCCGACGCGGAAGACCTGTCCGGTCAGCTTGCCCTGGCCGCCGGCAACCACGAGCTTGCGGGCCTTGAGCTCGCCATTGAACGTCTTCCAGTCGAGGCCCTCGGGCAGGCGGACGCAGGTGACCGTCTGCGAAGCCACCGCCGGGTCGGGGAACAGGTCGAACCCGAGGGCCGCGAGGCCGGCGCGTGTGGCAGCTGCGCATGCGGCATGTCGCGCGAAGACCGCGTCGGGTCCTTCATGCTCCATCTGCTCCAGCGCAACGTCGAGCTGGAACATGACCGCGAGCGCCGGGGTCCAGGGCGTCTGCCCATCCCGATGACTGTCGCGATGCTTCGCCACGTCGAGGTAGAAGCGCGGCATGCGTGCCTTGGTATTGGCCTCCCACGCGCGCTCGGAGAAGCTGACGAATGCGAGGCCGGGCGCCGCCATCCAGCTCTTCTGAGAGCCCGAAACGACGACGTCGAGGGCCCAGGCATCCTGCTCGAAGGGCACCGCCCCGACTCCCGAGACGCCGTCGACGAGGAGGAGCGCCTGGGGCGCGGATTCGCGTGCCACCGCGGCGAGCTCGGCCAGCGGATTCATCACGCCAGTCGACGTCTCGTTGTGGGTGATGAGGATCGCCTTGTAGCCGCCGACGGGCGCCTTGCCGAGGGCATCGCGAAGGGCGTCTGGAGTCAGGGCGGAGCCCCACTCGACGTCGAGCTTGGTGACCTCGGCGCCGTAGGCCTGCGCGATCTTCGCGAAGCGGTCGCCAAACTCGCCGATGCTTACGCCCAGAACCTTGTCGCCTGGCGAGAGGGTGTTGACGATCGCCGCCTCGAGGCCACCGGTGCCGGCGCAGCTCAGGACAATGATGTCGTTCCGCGTGCCGAAAAACGGCTGGATCCGCCTGGTGATGCGTTCGAGCATCGACGCGAATTCCGGCCCCCGGTGGTTGATCATCTGCCGCGAGCCGGCCTCACGGACCGTCGAGGGCAGGCTGGTGGGGCCTGGAATGCGGAGGTTGGTCTCGAAGCGGTCCATGCGGTCTCCTGGCTGGGCGGTCGACTGGACGAATCGGCGATGGCGGGTGCCGCTGGATGGTACCCGGGTCAGGGGGACAGCGGGGCGAACCCCGGATCAGGACGTTGCGTGCTGCGCACGAATCCTGGGCCTTTCCCGCTTCGCGGTCCGGCAGTTTCGACGAAAACGGCGGCCGGCCACTCGGGCTCGAGTCGGGAACAGTGCGCGACCCGCTCTGTGGCCGGAGATCCCGATCTCGACCTCGGACATCACCGGCGGGCGGGGCTAGGTGTCGGCGTCCTGCTTTTCAGTG
This sequence comes from Candidatus Limnocylindrales bacterium, assembly GCA_036506235.1. Classification (GTDB taxonomy): domain Bacteria; phylum Chloroflexota; class Limnocylindria; order Limnocylindrales; family CSP1-4; genus CF-16. Next base: position 6,540 of record DASXSA010000196.1, read on the forward strand.
CGAGCGAGCTTCTTCCGGTTCTCCTCGCGGGTCTGCATGATCTTGGTGCCGGCCTTCATGCCGTCGACCTCCGGACCTGGCACCGACGGCCGGCGCGGGCCGCCCTGCTTACGGCCGGCTTCCCTGGCCTCGTAGCGGGCCGCCATCCGTGCGGCGATGGTCGACTCATAGCCCTGCTCGACGGGCCGGTAGTAGCGACGCTCGCCAAGCTCCTCGGGCAGGTAGCGCTGGTCGATGTCCGCGCCCTCGTAATCGTGCGGATAGCGGTAGCCCTTGCCGATGCCGAAGTCCCTCCGCTCGCGATAGGTGGCACTGCGGAGATGGATCGGGACCGGCAGCGCGCCGCGGTTCTCGACGTCCGCCACGGCCGCCCAGTACGCCGCGCCGGAGCGGTTCGATTTCGGCGCGGTCGCGATATAGGTGGCGGCTTGTGCAAGCGCGTACTGCGCTTCGGGCAGGCCGACCCAATCGAGCGCCTGCGCAGCTCCTACGGCGACCGACAGTGCCCTTGGATCGGCGTTGCCGACGTCCTCCGACGCCGAGATGATCAGCCGCCGGGCGATGAAGCGAGGGTCCTCGCCGGCCGCGATCATGGTGGCGAGCCAGTAGAGGGCCGCGTCGGGGTCGTTCCCGCGCAGGCTCTTGATGATCGCCGACGCCGTGTCGTAGTGGCCGTCACCCGCGCGGTCATAGGCGAGCACCCTCTGCTGCGCCGCCGCCTCGACGTCCGAGAGCCGCGGCGCGACCCGACCCTGGTCGTCGCGGGCGCCCTCCGAC
>DASXSA010000197.1:0-5930 GCA_036506235.1 Candidatus Limnocylindrales bacterium
AGCCAGGCTCGCCAGCCGGATTCACGTCCAAGGCTCGGCGCTAGTCGTTTCCACCCAGGCGGGCCATCCGGTGACGGGTGCATGGCCACCCCTCGTTCTGCTTCGGCCTTCCGCGAAACCGGGTCCCGCTCGTCGCCGTACCCAGTCCCGTAGCCAAACGCGCGTCATGGAGGGCGTCATGTCCCGAGTCCGTCTGGTCCACGCTACTGGACTCGTCCCCTTGGCGCTGCTGATCGTCGCCGGGCCTGTGCTGGCCGCATCGGCCACAGTCCGCATGACCGAGGTCGACGAGCGCTACCACTTCAACCCGCAGTCGATCACGGTGTCGGCCGGCGACACGGTCACCTGGCGGAACACGACGGACGCGCTGCATACCGTGACGTCGAACAGCGGGGGCGAGCTCGATTCGTCGACCATCGGCGAAGGCGACACCTTCAGCCACACGTTCTCTGCGGTCGGCACCTTCTCGTACCACTGCACGGTTCACTCGTACATGATGGGGTCGGTGACGGTCCTGGCAGCCGGTGCGACGCTGCCTCAGACGAGCACGGCGCAACCGGCGATATCCACGTCGCCCGGAACACCGGTTATCCTCTTCCTGCTGCTGGCCGCGGTGGCGCCGACGATCGCGTTGTTGCGACGGCTCGCGGCACGGTGATCCTGGCAACGATCGCGCACAGCGGTACCGGAAGAACCGCCTGGCCAGGTCGTTCGTATCCGGGTTCGAGAGCGCTCAGCATGCTGCGAGCGCGGAGTGAAGGAGGAGTGCAGATGTTATCCGGGAGACGCGCCGCAGCGGCGTTCGTCGCATTCGGCCTGACCCTCGCAATGTCGTCCACTGCCCTTGCTGGCGGCGACCACCGAAACGTCCAGATGCTCGACGCGTGTGACGGGCCGAGCTTCAATGCGACGATCGGCCCCGGGACCTGCGAGCGGGATGGCGGGCTCAGCTTCGGTCAGTTCATTGGCCAGCTCGTATCGATGGGCCAGGCGCCGGCGTGGCGGTTCTCGCCGACTCAGCTCACGATCAGCGCGGGCGGATCGATCACTGCCTTCAACCGGGGCGGTGAATTTCACACGTTCACCGAGGTAGCGAACTTCGGCGGTGGATGTGTGCCCCAGCTCAACGCCATCCTCGGCCTCACGCCGGTGCCGGAATGCTCCAACCCAGCGCTGTTCGGCACGACAGGCGCGGCCCCCGGTGGCGCGGTTGAGACCGGCCCGCTGGCAGGCGGAGTTCACCGATTCGAGTGCCTGATCCACCCCTGGATGCGAACGACGGTCGACGCCGGCTGACCATTTCCACGGAACGGCCGTCCTTTTCTGGCACGCGGGAGGACGCCTCGCCGGGCGACTGGAAAAAACGCGCCCCATTTACCAGGTTCCTGACGGACGCTCGCGAGAAGACGAACGTGGGCTGAGATCCCATCCAGGTCACGACTACTGACGCGCGATCGCGGGCATCATTGCGGGATGAAGCCGGACATCTGGATCCCTGCGCGCACGCCTCCGGAGCCTCGGCGAGCGCTGTCCGAGCTCGCGAGCCTGCACGACTTCCCCGCCTCCGGTCCCCTGCCCGACCGCATGGGCCACGGCGACATGCTCGTGTCGGCGCACGACGTTCGGGCGGCCCTCGAGGTCATCCCGAGGATCGAAGGCCTGAAGGTCGTCCAGACCTTCTCGGCCGGCGTCGACTCGATCGTCGATCGCATCCCGCCCGGGATCACCCTGTGCAATGCCACCGGGGTGCATGACGTCTCGGTCGCCGAATGGGTGTTGATGGCCATCCTCGCGTCGAACCGGAGGCTCCCGCCGCTGGTCGAGGCGCAGGCGCGTGGCCAGTGGCTTCGCAAGCGCGAGGTCGCCGACGACCTGGACGGAGCGAACGTCCTGATCGTCGGCTATGGCTCCATCGGAGCGGCTGTCGAAGCCCGCCTCGTGCCCTTCGGCGCCCGCGTCGTCCGGGTCGCTCGACGTCCGCGCGAGGGGGTCCAGCCCATCGAGGATCTGCCGAGCCTCCTGCCGGGCGCGGATATCGTGGTGATCCTGCTGCCCCTCACGCCGGACACGCGCCGCCGCGTTGATGCCGGCTTCCTGTCTCGTATGCGGGAGGGTGCGCTGCTCGTCAACGGTTCGCGTGGCGGTGTGGTCGACACGGACGCGCTCATGGCGGCCCTTGGCGCGGGCCGGATCCGGGCGGCGCTCGACGTGACCGATCCGGAGCCACTCCCGGACGGCCACCCGCTCTGGTCCTTGCCGGGCGTCCTGATCACGCCGCACGTCGCCGGGGACGTCCGGCGCGAGGAGGAACGGGCCTGGGAGCTCGTTGCCGACCAGGTCGCCCGCCTGGCACGCGGCGAGCCGCTCCGGAACGTGGTGGTGGACGGCTATTGACCATTCTGTAGCGCCTCCGGCCCGAAACCGGACTTGCGGGCCACACGTAGGAAGCGATATGCGAAGAAACATCCATAAAGGCCGCGCCGTTCTCCTCGCGCTCGTTCTCGCCCTCGCCGCTGCGGCGTGCACCCAGGGCTCGAGCCCCAGCCCGGCTGCTTCCTCCGCTGCTGGAGCGAGCAGCGCGCCAGCTGCCTCACCGGCGGCCTCGCCCAGCCCGGCGAGCAGCGGGTACGGCTACTAGCCGAGGCTCCCGGAGCGTGGCGGATCAACAGGCCGCCGCCTCAAAGTCAAAGCGGAGGCGTGCGTGAGCCGCGCGCGGCAGTGCAGGCGCACTATGATGCCCGCGACGTAACCGGGCGGTAAACGCGCGGAAAACGTCCCGAGCGGAGGCTCCTGGATGCGCTTCGTCCTCGCGTACATCGACGCCGGCACCGGCAGCATGATCATGCAGGTGGCGATCGCTGCAATCCTCGCGATCCCGTTCTTCCTGCGGAACCAGATCGGTCGAGCTGCCCGATTCCTGCGGGGCCAGGGTTCCCCGAAGGAGAGTCGCCAGGCAGTGGATGACGCCGGTCGGCACTGAACCACTGGCGCCAAGCCCTTCCCTATCGCCCGATCCCCTTCGCGACCCCGCTTCCTACCGCGACCCCGCTTCCTACCGCGACCCCAGCGGGTTCGTCTACCGCCGAGACGGTCGCCTCCTTCGCCAGGTCAACAGCTCGTACGCCCCGCACTGGGATGCCCTCGTCGAGCGCGGCCTCCTGACCGAGCTCGTGGACCGTGGGCTGCTGATCCCCCACGAGCCGGTCGACACCTCGCTCGCCGCCGAGCCGGGCGCCCACGCGGTGATCGCGCCCGAGCCGGTCTCGTTCGTGTCGTATCCGTACGAGTGGACCTTCGGTGAGCTGCGGGATGGGGCCCTGCTCACCCTGGAGGCCGAGCGGTTGGCCATGGAAGCCGGCTTCACGCTCAAGGACGCATCCGCGTACAACGTCCAGTTCCAGCGTGGACGGCCCATCCTGATCGACACGCTCTCGTTCGAGACGGCGAAACCGGGCGAGCCCTGGATCGCCTACCGCCAATTCTGCCAGCACTTCCTCGCCCCGCTTGCGTTGATGGCCTACCGCGACCCGCGCTGCGGACTCCTGCTGCGCGACTTCATCGACGGGCTGCCACTCGACCTGACGAGCCGCCTGCTGCCTGGCCGGACCCGCCTCAACTTCGGCCTGCTCAGCCACATCCACCTGCACGCACGGGCCGAACGACGGTTCGCCGGGCAGCTAACCGGCACGAACCGCGAAGGGACGCCGGCGGAGGGCCGACGCGGACCGCGGATGGGCCCGACGCGCCTGGCCGCCCTGATCGACGGGCTTCGTCGCTCCACGGCGAGTCTCCGCTGGGAGCCGAGTGGGACCGAGTGGGCGGACTACGCCGAGCACACGAGCTACGCCGAGGCGGCCGCCGCCGACAAGGACCGGACTGTGGAGGCGATGCTCCGGGCGAGCGGCGGGCGGCGCGTCTGGGACCTGGGCGCCAATACCGGCCGCTTCAGCCGGATTGCCGCAGCCGCTGGCTGCGATGTGATCGCCTTCGACATCGACCCCGGCGCCGCGGAGCGCCACTATCGCGTGGTCAGGGAGGCCGGCGAGGAACACATCCTGCCGCTGGTCGCCGACATCGCCGCTCCGAGTCCCGGCCTCGGCTGGGCCGGAGCCGAGCGCCGCTCGCTGCTGGAGCGGACAGACGCCGACCTCGTCCTCGCCCTGGCGCTCGTCCATCACCTCGCGATCTCGCGCAACGTGCCCCTGCAGTCCATCAGCGCGCTGTTCGCCCGCCTGGCCCCGGAGGCGATCGTCGAGTTCGTCCCGAAAGCCGACCCGATGGTCCGCTTCCTGCTGTCGTCGCGCGAGGACGTCTTCCCCGACTACACGATCGACGGCTTCCGCGCCGCCTTCGACCGCGACTTCGAGGCGGTCGCCGAGGTGCCGATTGAGGGCAGCCCGCGGACGCTCTTCCACCTCCGGCGGCGCGAGGGCGCCACGCCGTTGGAGTCCCCTACCGCGAGGGCCTGAGCCGCTCGGTGATGTCGGTCAGCTCGTACGGATGGGGCTTGTCGCGGTAGATGAACAGGCGGTCGGGCAGCAGTGGCAGGTCGGCCCCGAAGTACTTGCCGAGCACGAGGCGGAACGTGTTGACGGTCGTGATGCCCGGGTAGACGCCCGCATCGGGCAGGCCCGGCAGGTAGAAGGCGTTCAGGATCGGGTACTTGATCTCGAGCTCCTGCTGGCTGGCCTTCGTCCAGTCGAAGTTCACGCCCTCCTTCCTCCAGGTCGGCGGGTTCGGCCCTTCGTCGGTCTGCAGGATGACGATCGGGCGGCTGGCCTCGGGTCCCGCCAGCAGCTTCGTCGCGACCTCCTTGAGGCGGCGGATCGTGTACAGAGACTGTTGAAGGAAGCTCTCGTTCGGCGAACGACCGGCCCGGTCTTTCGCGGTCACCCGTGAGCCGTCAGCGTTGAAGACGAACGGCTCGTGCGGGATCAGGATGTGGGCGAAGACAAACTTCGGGCCCGCCAGGCGCGGCAGCTCCTCGAGCTTCGAGAACGCGAACACAGCGCCCTCGTACTGCGCGCTCTCGCCCTTGAGCTCGACCTCCGCCGGCAGCTTGATCCCCAACCGCGGCAGGCGCTCCACGATCTCGGGGAAGATGGTGGTGCCCAGCAGGGTCGTGTTGAAGTCGGACGGCGCGGCGATCCCGTAGTTGAGGTCGGCGATCGAGCTTTCCTCGGTCGGGTCCCACCACGACCCGATGTGGACATAGCGGTAGCCGTTGGACTTCAGGAAGCGCGCCACGGACGGGTTGTCGACCAGCTTGAACAGCGGGTGGTAGTCGCTGGAGCCCGTTCCGACCTGCTCGGCCAGATCGTCCAGGTAGGTCATGTTCATGGTCGAGGCGAGCATATGGATCGTCTTGCCGTAGTTCGTCGCGCTGTCCGTGGCGACCCGGAACCCGAGCTGGTCGAACCACTCAAAGGCGTGCTCGTCGGTCAGGCCAAAGTACTTGCGCAGGATTTCGGGCGAGCCGAGATCCTCGACGACGATGTAGTAGATGTCGCGGGTCGTCCGCGTGCTCCCGACCGTGGTTGGATCGCGCGCGACGTTCCCGACGTCGGGGCGGGCACCCAGGGCGCGCGGGCCTTCGTAGGCGACGATGTTGGCGCTCGCAATCACGACCAGGACGGCTGTCACGATCGACAGCGCCTGGTGCAGCACGCGCAGGTCGCGGCGAACCAGGAAGATCGCCGCTAGACCACTGAGCAGCAGGGTCGCCGAGATCGCGAGAAGCCGGCCGCTGCTCAGCGGGGTGCCCTCGGCAGCGTCGAGGACCCGACCGAACGCGAAGACCACGACGACGATGAGGCTGGTCGCCAGGGCCGCGCGACCGGAATTGCGATACACCACCCAGGCCGCTCCGAACACGATCGTGGTCGCGACCAGGACCGCTGCCAGGGGCAAGACGAGGTCGGCCGGCTCGA
>DASXSA010000198.1:0-4131 GCA_036506235.1 Candidatus Limnocylindrales bacterium
CGGCCAGCAGCTCATGATCGACAACTGGACGGTCCTCCGGGAGAAGGGCCCTGACCGGGTCGCGCCGACGTTCATCGCGAACGGGCTGGTCGATTCCACGTCGGGCATGATCGCGATCGAGACGGGCATCATCGGCCACAACGTCTGCATCGTCTCCGCGTGCGCCACCGGCACCCACAACGTCGCCGAGGGCGCCGAGGTCATCCGCCGCGGCGACTGCGTGGCGGTCCTCAGCGGTTCGACCGAGGCGCCCCTGCTGGAGGTCGCCCACGCCGGGTTCGGCAACATGCGGGGCCTCGGCAACCCGCGGCCGGGCGAGCCGATCCAGAGCGTCTCGCGGCCGTTCGACCTGACGCGCGACGGGTTCGTGCTCGGCGAAGGCGCAGCGTCACTGTTCCTCGAGGACCTCGACCTGGCGAAAGCGCGTGGGGCACGCATCTATGCCGAGGTGATCGGCTACGGGTCGGCGGCCGACGGATGGGACATGATCCAGCCGGTGGAGCACGGCGCCGGCTCCGCGCGGGCGATGAAGATGGCCCTCGACCGGCGCGGTGTGCCCGCCGATGAGATGGACCTGATCAATCCCCACGGGACGTCGACGCCGCTCGGCGACAAGCGCGAGGCCGAGGCGATCTGGGACGTCTTCGGCGACCACACGCCGGAGATCGCGATCAGCGGGACGAAGTCGATGACCGGCCACATGATGGGAGCGGCAGGGGCGTTCGAGGCGTTTGCGACGGTCATGGCGGTTGCCGAGCAGTGCATCCCGCCCACGATCAACTACCGCGACCCCGACCCCGAGTGCAACCTGTGGGTCGTGACGGACGCGACCCCGAAGCGCATCCGCTACGCCCTCTCCAACAATATCGGTCTCGGCGGTCACAACGGAGCGGTGATCTTCAAGCGCTACGAGGGCGACTAGCGCCAACCCGGGCCCTCGGTCTCTGCGTTGAGCGGACTGCGCAGGGCAGGGCCTCGTCGCCGTGAGATCAACGTTCGGGGGGTGCGAACTGGCTGACTCGCTACAATCCGCGAGTCCACGGCGCCGCCCGGAAGACGCAGCGCGATGCGCCGTGCGTCCCTCGAGGTGAAGTGGCCCGTGCCCGAGAAGCCCGACTCTCGCTCCGCCGACCCGAGCCGGCGAGCCGTCATCACCGGGCTGGGTGCCGTCACCCCGATCGGCAACGACGCCCCGACCTTCTGGGCCAACCTGACTGCTGGCAAGTCGGGCGTCGCCCGGATCTCGACGTTCAACACCGACGGCTTCGACGTCAAGATCGCGGCGCAGGTCAAGGACTTCGATCCGACCGTGGCCATGGATCGCAAGATGGCGCGCCGGATGAGCCGCTTCATCCACTTCGGGATGGCTTCCGCCAAGGAAGCCGTCGATGCGTCCGGACTCGACTTCAGCGACTGGAGCCCTGAGCAGCGCGACCGGTCGGGCGTCGTGATCAACACCGGCGGCGGCGGCATGGAGCAGGTGATCGACGGCACGGAGACCCTCGAGAAGAAGGGCGCCGGGCAGGTCAGTCCCTTTGCGATCCCCGCCCTGTCGGGTTCGATGGCGGCTGCCCAGGTCTCGATGAAGTACGGGTTGACCGGGCCGGTCATCACGCAGGTTGCGGCGTGCGCCAGCTCGGTCATCGCATTCCAGGACGCGCTACGCCTCATTCGCTCGGGAGACTGCGATGTGGTGATCGCCGGCGGGTCGGAGGCCGCCCTCCTGCCGATCGCCTTCGCGGCCCTCGGGAACATGGGCGCGCTGTCCAAGCGCAATGACGACCCTGAGCATGCCTCGCGCCCGTTCGACCGCGACCGCGATGGATTCGTCTTCGGCGAAGGTGCCGCCTGCTTCGTCGTGGAGTCGGCTGAGCACGCATTGGGCCGCGGAGCGGGGGGTCGGATCCTGGCCGAGGTGATCGGCACCGCGCTGACCGCCGACGCATATCACATCAGCGCTCCCGAGCCCACGGGACGTGGCGCCGCGATGGCCATGACCCGGGCGATGCGGGACGCTGGCGTCGCGCCCGACGAGATCGACTACATCGTGGCCCACGGGACCTCGACCCCGCTGAATGACGTCACCGAAACCCGGGCGATCAAGGCTGCGTTCGGTCCGCAGGCCTACAAGGTGGCGATCTCGTCACCGAAGTCGATGGTCGGGCACCTGCTCGGGGCGGCCGGTGCGATCGCGGGGCTGGCTGCGGTCGGCTCGATCCGGGACGGCTGCATTCCGCCCACCGCGAATCTGGACAACCCGGACCTGCCGGAATGCGACCTCGACTACGTGCCCAAGGTCAGACGGAGCGCCCGGGTCGACACCGCAATGATCAACGGCTTCGGATTCGGGGGGCAGAACGCGGTCGCGGTGTTCCGCCGCTTCCAGGAATAGAGGTTCCCCGGGGGGAGTACCACGTCGCTTCGCGCGCGCCAGCCTGGTGACCCGAGCATCCGGTCAGCTGGACCCGCGCGGGCCGAATCGCCGCCCGGTGAGATACTCCCGCTGACCGGCGGGTCGTCTGCCAGTGCCGCGCGGTCGGTGACAGCGATGCAACCACTCCTTCCGCTTGGCAGCACTTTCGCCGGCTTCCGCGTCGAGGCGGTCGTGGGCTGGGGCGGCATGGGGACGGTCTACCGGGCACACCAGCTCGTGCCCAACCGGAACGTCGCGCTCAAGCTGATCAGCCGCGACCTCGCGCCGGATCCGGTTGCCCAGGCCCGATTCCTGCGCGAGATCGAGCTCCTGGCCGCCCTCGAACACCCGCACATCGTGCCCGTCCACGCGGCGGGCGAGGCCGACGGCCAGCTCTACCTGGCGATGCGCTACCTCGACGGCCCGAACCTGAGCCAGCTCGTTCGCGATCAGGGTCCGCTTTCGGTCGGACACACGCTCGCAATCCTTGCGCCCATCGCCGACGCGCTGGACGCCGCGCACGAGCGCGGACTGATCCACCGCGACGTCAGCCCCGGCAACGTGCTGCTGGATTCGCGAGGCGACGCCTACCTCTCCGACTTCGGGTTGTCGCGTCGGGCCGTCACGACCACCGGGCCGATCTCCGGAATCGGCGGTCGGGCGGGGACACTCGACTACATCGCGCCCGAGGAGCTTTCCGGCCGCCAGCTCCCCCCTGATCTGGCCGGCCGTGGCGACCTGTACGGGCTCGGCTGCCTGCTCATGTTGTGCCTGACCGGCGAGCCGCCGTTCCGCCGTTCGACCGACGAGGCGACGATCTGGGCGCACCTCCACCAGGATCCACCCCGGGCATCCGAGCGCCGTCCCGACCTGCCCTGGGCGCTGGACGGGGTGATCGCGACGGCACTCGCCAAGGATCCCGCGCGCCGGTACGCGACCGGCCGAACTGTGATCGACGCCGTCCGCGCGGCAGTGCCGGGTACCGGCCTTGCAGGTGGGGAGGATCTCACGCGACCCACGCCCCTCGTTCGACCACGCTCATTGCCCCGACCGCGACCCCACGCCGGGCTGCTCGGCGCGGCAGGGAGCCTGGCGCTCGTGGGCATGCTCATGCTGACGGGCGGGGCGCTTGGATACGGCCTCATTCCAATCGTCGGAGGCGGCCCTCTCCATCCGGGCTCAGCTCCGCCATCAGCCACCGGTCGCCCATCTCCGAGCCCCACCCCGCGCCCGAGTCCGACGCCAAGCCCGACGCCAACGCCCACTCCGACTCCCTTTGGCGCGTCTGCCGACGTCGCCCGGTTGCGAGCCTGGCTGCCTGACTCCATCCGCTCGGATTGCCGGTCCGCGCCGCTCAACGGCTCGAAGGAGCTGGCTGCCGTGAGCTGCAGCCGCCCGAGCCTCGTCGAGGTCCGGTACGTGCTGTATGCGGATGCGGCGACGGTCGCGGGCGCGTGGCAGCGCTTCCTGGACACGCTCAAGCTTCCGTCGCGGCGCGGGAGCTGCACCGCGGGCGAGGAGTTCGTCGGGACATGGTCGACAAACGGGTTCTTCGGCCTGGGAGGGCGATCGAGCGGACGGCTGGCGTGCTTCGTCGGCGATGAAGGGACGGCACGTATCGACTGGACGCTCGACGGAGCGCCGGTCTGGTCATCGATCCGCCGCTCCGACGAGGACATCGCGGCCGCCTACGCGACGTGGCAATCGGCCGAGTTGAC
>DASXSA010000199.1:0-5967 GCA_036506235.1 Candidatus Limnocylindrales bacterium
TCCGCGGAGGCCTACGCGTTCCCGCTTCGGCGCCTCGGCAGTAACGTGCACCCGGCACTCATCGACGCGATGGGCGGCGTCGACTCGCTGACGGTCTTGTGCGATTCGCTGTTCAACGAGGCCATCGGGGCGGCATGCGCCGGACCGGCCGAGGATCGACTGGCCCAGACGATCTCGGCCTACGGGAAGACCGTCCACCTGGCAGATCGCTTCGAAGGCGCACCTGGCCGCTGGCTCTCCGTCTACCTGGCCAACCCCTGATCGTGCGGACCCACGACCTGGGTTCAACACTCGACCCGCCAATAACGAACGCCGGCCATGAAGGCCGGCGTTCGCTGTCCCCGAGACCCGGACGTGGAGGGCGTACCGGGTCGCACCCTGGAATATTCGAATTGGTGGCTGGGCTAGTAGCGAGGCCCCGCTGTGCGACTGGTGGGACGACCCATCGATCGGACGCCACCCAGCCGGCTACCTGCGCCCACTCCTGCGCCTACGCGCGTGACGGAAGTGGCGCCGGCGCCGTGGGAGATCGGTCGATCGGGCGTCCGGTCGGCGCCTTCCGACGACGACGGCTGGTAGCTGCGTCCGAAGCGCCGCATCCGGACCGCGAGGTAGTACTCCATCACCTGCCGGACCTGGGCTTCGCTGAGGATCTCGTCGGCCCGCAGCGCGTATTCGACGCGGGCGGTCGGATTGGCCGGCGAACCGGCCGACATGAGGCCGAGGTACTGCGGCGTGTCGGCATCGTCGCGCAGCTCGCGAAGGCCGCGGGCCAGCTTCGTTGCGGTCCCAAGGGACGGCATGCGATCGCCGCGGATGAGCCGGGAGATCGTGGAATGATCTACCCCGGACTGCTGGGCGAGCTGTCGTTGGGACATCTTCTTGGCCTTGAGCTGAGCTCGAAGCCACTCGTTGAAGGCTCGTCCGTTCTGGCTCGTCATCGTGCGGGTCGGGCGCTCCCTACTGGCACTTGCGGCGAGCGCCGCGATGCCGCCACTATCTGGTGAGAAGGGACTCCCCTGTATCACCCGTTCGTACCGGCCCCGATCGCCACTCGGGCGGAAACTCCGGTTTGATCGGTGGGGTCTGTTGCGGTCCGCGCCAGTCCCGGAATGGGCCGCTTCGCGACCTTTGGCCCCCCGTTCCCCCCACGTTCCCGCGCCGTCCCCGACGGTTTTCCGGCCTTCCGCGGCCTTGCGCGGACCCCGCCCGGATCAGGTAGGCGCGCCCGCCGGCCCTGGGGCGCGTCGAAGGCCCGCGCCGCGACGCTTCGGGGAGACCGTGTACGTGAGGCTCCCGAGCACGATGATCGACAGCACGCTGATCGCGCGGTCAACCAGCACGATCGTTGCGGCCTCAGTGGGCGGCACGCCGTACACGATGGTGAGCAGGCTTCCGACACCAGCTTCGACGATACCGAGACCGCCCGGTGTGAACGGGACGGCCGTGAGAAGCGAGCCGGCCAGCGCCACGAAGAACGAGCCGCTGATGCCCAGGTGGACGCCGGGGAAGCCCAGTGCTTCGACGACGAGGAAGAGGCGCATCGCCTCGGTCGCCCAGATGAGGCCGGTCACCAGCCCCAGGATCGGCACCTGGCGCAGTTCGATCGCCCCGAAGACGCCCTCCTCGAACTTGTCGTACAGCTCCAGAACGCTGTGCGGAAACGGGAGGATCTCGAGGATCCGCCGTCCGAAGTTGCGCAGCGTGAACAGGCCGAGCCCAAGGACCAGCACGACGACCGCACCCAGCGCGAAAACGAACTGGACTGCCGGTGGCATCCCGTTCCGGAAGCTGACGAAACCCGACGCCAGGCCCAGTACCGCGATCGCAAACAGGTCCAGAACGCGCTCGATGAAGACTGTCCCGAACGTCCGCGACAGCGAGACGCTGCTGTTGATCTTGAGCAGGTAGGCCCGATAGATGTCGCCCAGCTTGGCCGGCACGAGGCAGTTCACGAGCCACGAGAGAAAGATGATCTCGCTGGCATCACGAACGCCGAGCCTGAACCCGATTCCGCGCAGAAGGATCGTCCAGCGATAGCCGCGCAGCGGGAAGCCGAGGTAGTAGACGCCTAACGCTGCGAGGAGGAGCCACTTGTTCGCGGCGAGGATGTTGCCCGGCAGCGCCTCGAGGTGGAACCCGGGCAGTGCGCGGATGACGAGGATCAGGACGACGATCGGCAGGACGATCGAGATCGCGGTTCGCGGTTGACGAAGCCGCTTTCCAAGGGAAATGTCGTCGGCGCTGACCTCCCGCTCCGCGTTCGTCTCCCGCTCCGCGTTCGTTGGCGGGGCGGGGTCGGCGGGCGGGTTGAAGGGCCGGGAGGCCTCTTCGGGTCCGGTCGGATCGGTCATGAGCGCGTTCCTGCCTCGACCCGGCGGTTGCCCCGCACCCGCTGGATCAGCTTCGCGACCGGGGTGAGCGCCCGCATCACGTACGAAGCACGGCCGGGGACGATCTCGGCCGAAGCGAGCGCGGCGAGGAGCGCGGAAGGCGTGGAGACGTCCTCGTCGAACGCGGTGTACGCGACGCCGACCTCAAGCAACGAGTGGGCGTCGGACACGGCGATGGCGGGAATGTCGCGGTCCAGCCCGAAACCTGCGGCTCGCTCGTTGGCGGTTCCTCCGACGGCCCTGGCGTTGTAACCCTCGACCCAGTCGGCCTGCGAGGCGACCTCGAGCATCTGTTCGTCCCGCAGCAGCGACCCTCGGAAGCGATCGAACGGATGGGGGATCCCGACGAGCCCGCCCTGTTTCCGCGCCTCGGCCATGGTGTCAGCCGCCGAGAGTCCGGGGGGAATGGCTCGCTCGAGGAACAGGCAGATCAGGTCGCCGTCCGCGGTTCGGACCTCCTCGCCGACGATCACCTGGAGCCCGGCGGGAGCCTTGGACTTCGCCTCCAACGCGCCGTCGATCCGGTCGTGGTCGGTAATCGCGATGTGCGTCAGCCCGCGCTCCGCAGCAACCCGTGCGATGTCGACAGGAGCGGAGAGCGCGTCGAAGCTCGCCCGGCTGTGAATGTGCAGATCGGCGAATGCGCGGGGCACCTAGATCGGGCGGCCCCCGACGCCCCGGTGCGTTCTAGATGGCAGTGACAAGTGACTTCTTGAAGAAATCGAAGTGCTCGAGCGCCAGACCCGTTCCCAGCGCGACGCAGTCGAGTGAGTTCTCCGCGACGTGACACGGCACGCCCGTCACCTGCGTGAGCAGCTTGTCGATGTTGCGCAGCAGCGAGCCTCCGCCCGACATGACCATGCCCTTGTCGATGATGTCGGAGGAGAGCTCCGGAGGCGTCTGCTCCAGCACGAAACGAACGGCGGCGACGAGCTGCTGGAGGGGCTGCTCACAGGCTTCCATGACCTCGGAGCTGGTGATGGGGATCGTGCGCGGCAGCCCGGCGATCAGGTCGCGACCGCGAACCTCCATTTGCAGCTCGCGCTCGAGCGGCAAGGCGGTGCCGATCTGGATCTTGACCTCCTCCGCCGTCCGTTCCCCGATCATCAGGTTGTATTTCTTCCGGATGTAGGTCGCGATCGACTCGTCGAACTTGTTGCCGCCGACCCGCAGCGAGGTCGACACGACGATCCCGCCAAGGGCGATGACGGCGATCTCGCTCGTCCCGCCGCCGATGTCGATGACCATGTTCCCAGACGGCCCGCTGATCGGCACGTTGGCCCCGATTGCCGCCGCCAGTGGTTCCTCGATCAGGTATGCCTCGCGGGCGCCGGCCTTCAGCGCCGCGTCCCGGACCGCCCGCTTCTCGACGCTCGTGACGCCGGCCGGCACGCTGATCATCACGTCCGGCTTCTTGAAATTGATCGCCCCCTTGGTGGCCTTGCCGATCAGGTGCTTGAGCATCGCCTCGGTGATCACGTAATCGGCGATCACGCCATCTTTCATCGGCCGGATCGCCGAGATGTTGCCGGGCGTGCGGCCGATCATCTCGCGGGCTTCCTCGCCCACCGCAACGATGCGGTTATCGTCACTCACGGCGACGACGGACGGCTCCTGGATGACAATGCCGCGGCCCTTGACGTACACGAGCACGTTGGCCGTACCGAGGTCGATTCCGATCTTCATGGGCTGGTCGTAACTGTCCCTTCCGCGACGCGCTCGATCCTGGCGCCGAGCTCCAGGAACTTGCCGTCGATATTCTCATAGCCACGGTGCACGTGATGGGCACCGAGGATCGTGGAAGTACCCCTCGCCGCGAGCGCGGCCAGGATCAGCGAGGCACCCGCCCGCAGGTCGCCGATCTCCACTTCGGCACCGTGCAGCCGGCGCGGCCCGGTGATCTCGGCGTGGTGATCGTCGATCAGGCGGACGTTCGCACCCATGCGTCCCAGCTCGGCCAGCCACTCCAGGCGGTCCTCGAACACGGTCTCGTGGACGCGTGACGTGCCGCGTGCCTGACTGAGCAGGACGCAGGCCGGTGACTGCAGGTCGGTCGCCAGGCCTGGGTACGGCGCGGTCTCGATGTCGCAGGCGCGCAGGCTTTCGTCCATGCCCCGCCCGTCGACCTCGATGATCGTGTGGTCGCAGGCGACTTCGACGCCCGCCCGCTGGAGGACCTCGACGAAGGCCTCCAGGTGGTCGCAGGGCGCCTCCTCGAGGGTGACACGGCCGCCGGTGACCGCGCCCGCGATCATGAACGTGCCTGCTTCGATGCGGTCGGACAGGACGCGATGGTCGGCGCCTCGCAGCCGCTTGCGGCCCTCGACCTCGATCGTGTCCGGGTAGGTCCGCTCGATCTCCGCTCCCATCTTCTGGAGGAAGCCGAGCAGATCGTCGACCTCCGGCTCCTGGGCCGCCGGACGAATGACCGTGTGGCCGTCGGCGAGCGTGGCGGCCAGCATTGCGTTCTCGGTGCCCATGACGGTCACGATCGGGAAGCGCAGCTCTGCGCCGCGGAGCCGGCCCGGCGCCCGGGCGAAGTAGTAGCCGTTGCGGTACTCGATCTCCGCGCCGAGGGCGCGCATCGCGTCGACGTGCAGGTTCACCGGGCGCCGCCCGATGCGGTCGCCGCCGGGGTTGCTGATGATCACCCGGCCGAACCGCGCCAGGAGCGGGCCGAGGAGCATGAAGCTGGCGCGCATCTTGGCCGCCGCCTCGAGGGGCACGAACAGCCACTCCACGTCGCCCGACGCGACCTCGTAGGTGTTCTTCTCCGGGTGGTCGACCACCACGCCGATATCGCGCAGGGTCTCGGCCATGACCCGGACGTCCTCGATCTCGGGCACGTTGCTGAACCGGCAACGCTCGCCGGTGAGGATGGCGGCCGCCATCAGCTTGAGCGCCGCATTCTTCGAGCCGCTGACTCGCACACTGCCGCTCAGGGGCCGGCCGCCCTCGATCCGGAAGATCTCGCGGGCGACCGGCTCCGGCTTGAACTCCCAATGGAATGGCCTGGCGTCAGCCATTGCCATTACCCCCGACGACGAGGTCCCTCCCGGTGACGGCGCTCGGCGATCCGGATCCGGGTGAGCGCCTGCTGCAGGGCTGCACGCGCCGCCGAAAGGTCGGCTCCTTCGTGGTAGCCGGTTTCCAGCGCGCGCTCGGCCTCTCGGCGGGCCTCCTGGGCGCGCTCGAGGTCGATCTCGGACGCCAGATCGGCGGTCTCGGCCATCACGACGACCCGGTCCGGACGCACCTGGAGAAAGCCTCCGAACACGGCGAAGTGCTCCTCGGTTCCGCCCTTGCGGATGGTCAGCTCGCCGGCGCCCAGCGTCGTGATCAGCGGGGCGTGATGGGGCAGCACCCCAAGCTGACCCTCGCTGCCGGGCAGCGTCACGGCATCCACCTCGTCGCTGTACGCGAGCCGCTCCGGCGTGACGATCTCGAGCTTCAGCGGCACGCGTGCGCCCTCCCCTGCCAGCCGTCATGAGGCACGTTGCATGACACGCAACTAACGGCTACGTCGGGCGCGTGACCGGTGCCGACGAGGTCAGAAGCTTGCAGCAGAGGCAAG
>DASXSA010000200.1:0-5074 GCA_036506235.1 Candidatus Limnocylindrales bacterium
ACGCGAGCTGTGGATCGAGCGAGAGGACTTCATGGAGGAACCGGCGCCGAAATTCTTCCGACTTGCGCCCGGCCGCGAGGTCCGGCTACGGAGCGCGTACTTCATCACGTGCCAGGAAGTCGTGAAGGACCCCGAAGGACGCGTCGTGGAGCTGCGCTGCACCCACGACCCTGCGACTCGGGGCGGGGATGCGCCCGATGGCCGGCGACCCAAGGCGACCCTCCACTGGGTCTCAGTCGCACAGGCCCTTCCCGCCGAGGTCCGGCTCTACGACCACCTCTTCTCGCGGCCCGATCCCGGCGTCGGCGGGGACCTGCTCGTCGATCTCAACCCAATGTCCGAGCGAATCGTGCGAGGAGCGATGCTCGAGCCGGCCTTGGCTGAGACACCGATCGGCGAGACCATCCAGTTCGAACGCCTGGGCTACTTCACCCCGGATCTGGATTCGCGAGATGGCGCCCTGGTATTCAACCGGACGCTGACCCTGAAGGACACCTGGGCGAAAGTGCAGGCCAGGGGCGCCTAGCCGAAACGGCGCCCGAAGGGCCCGGGGACCCGGTCGCCGAGCTGGAGCGCCGGCCAGAAGCGCGTGCCCCGATCGGACGGAGCGATGGGCGACCGGGTTATCGCCCGCTTCGGCGGAGGCGCGGGGCGTTCAACCGTGGGCACACTCGTGGGGCACGCTGCACAGAGCCCAAGCGAGGTTGGACCGATGATCGCCCGACGACCCTCCGAGCTGAAGAACACCGGCTACGAGCTGTTCATGCTCCTGTTATCGGTGCTCTCCATGATCAATCTCCTGATCGCGGTCCTGGCGTCGCCTGCCGCCAGCCGGGAGGTCGCGATCACGATGGACGTCCTGATCCTGCCGATCTTTCTGGCCGACTTCGTGTATCGGCTGATCAGAGCGCCATCTCCGGCCACATACCTCGTCAAGGATTGGGGCTGGGCCGATCTCGTGGCCGTCCTTCCCTTGTTGCGCGTCTTCCGTTTGCCACGCATGGCACACACCGTCCGCCTGTTCCGCGGCGAAGGACGCGAACAGCTGGTGCGCGACCTCGTTGTGTCGAGGGCCGCGGCCACGTTCCTGATCACGATGTTCCTCGTCATCGCCGTCGTGGAGCTTGCCGGGATCGCGATTTTCTGGGCCGAGCAGAACGCTCTCGGCGCGAACATCCACAACTCGGGCGACGCAATCTGGTGGGGCCTGGTCACGATCACGACGGTGGGCTACGGCGACCGCTACCCAGTGTCGGCGGCAGGTCGAGTCATCGGTGGACTGCTGCTCTTCGCCGGCATTGCGCTCTTCTCGGTGCTCACGGGCTTCATCGCCAACGTGTTCCTGACTCCGGCCGGGCGCCGTCGAAGGATCCCCGCTCGCGCGGGCTCCCCGGAGGCGCTGCTCGATGAGCTGCGCACGCTGGTGAGGGAGCAGGAGCAGACAGCCGCGTCGGCCCGCGCACGGCTCGACGACCTCGAGAGGCTTCTCATCCTTCGCGAACGGGCGACAGCGCGAGAGCGCACGCAGGCCGCGGCCGGCCTCCCGCCTCCCTCCTGACACCGCTGGGGCGCGGGTCCCCCCATCTGACACGCGCACGCGCCCTTGGTCGCCCGGATGGCCGCTGTCACAGTGGCCGGCGGATGACCCAGGGACGACCCTCATGACGTACGGCGCTGTCGAAAGCGGAGGCTCTCCCCCTCCTCAGAACGGTCATGTCACGCCCGAAGAGACGATGGAGCTGACCCCGGAGCTGGGGGGTCCCCGCGAGTCAAACGTCGTCAGCCTCGCGGCGGCCCTGGCAGAGCGCGAGCGCGAGCGGACCGAGGCCCAGGAGGCCGCCGTACGCCGGGACGCGCCCGCGATCTACGGCGGCCTGCTCGTGACGGCTCTGATCGCCGTGCAATGGCGTTCGGACACGACCGCGGAGTTCGTGGGCCTGTCGATCATCGTCTCCGTCGCCGTGTTCTGGCTGACGCACGTGTGGGCGGAGGTCCTTGGCCGGCGTGTGACAGGGCCGGTGGCAAGGCGTGACGTAGTCGAGATCGCCGGGGCCGAAGCACCCATGCTCACGGCCGCGCTGCCACCGGCCCTCATGCTCGGCGCCGCGCGGATCGGTCTCATGCCGGTGGATCAGGCGGTCTCGCTCGCGCTGGCGGTCAGCATCGTCCAGCTCTTCCTGTGGGGCCTCGCGGTAGGCCGCGCACTGGATCGCGGATGGGGCATCGCGCTGCTTGCCGCGGCGATCGACGGCGCACTCGGCCTCGTTCTGGTGGGCCTGAAGGTCATCGTCGTCCATTGAGCACGTGAGGGGCTTCGAGAGGTAGCGGATGACTACAGCAGCGGCGATGCCTCAGGCCTCTGCGATCAGTCCGCGCGCCATGATCCGTCCGCTCGTGCTGGCGCAATTCATCTGCAGTTACGCCGCATCGAGCCTGAACGTCGCCATCAGCGATATTGCCAAGGAGTTGGGAACCACGGTGGGTGGCGTGCAGACGGCCATCACCGTCTTCACGCTGACCATGGCGGCGCTGATGATTCCGGGCAGCAAGTTGACGGACATCTGGGGCCGGAAGAGATGCTTCGGGATCGGCCTGGCCGTCTACGGCACGGGCGCAGTGGTCGCGAGCCTGGCGCCCAGTCTGGGGATCCTGATCATCGGCTACTCGCTCATGCAGGGGATCGGCACCGCCCTCCTGATCCCACCGGTCTACATCCTGGCGACCGTCTACTTCTCCGACCTCGCCTCGCGGGCGCGCGCGTTCGGATCGATCAGCGCCGCAGGTGGGATCGGAGCCGCGGCCGGGCCGTTGATCGGCGGGCTCATCACCACGACCACGAGCTGGCGAGGTTCATTCGTGCTGCAGGTCGTCGTGGTCGCCCTGATCATGGTCCTCGGACGCCGCCTCGAGGACTCCGGGCCGGAGGAGCCACGGCCAAGCTTCGACCTGACCGGCGCCGTACTCTCGGCGGCCGGCCTCTTCTTCATCGTCGTGGGCATCCTCCAGACGGGCACGTATGGCTGGCTCACCGCCCAGCAGGCGTTCGTCGTGGGTGGGGTGACCGTGATCCCGGAGGGAGGGATCTCACCGCTGTGGCTTTTCGAGCTCATCGGCGTCCTGTTGCTGGCCACCTTCTTCTGGCACATCCGGCGGACGGAGCGCGCGGGGGGCGACCCATTGCTCCATGCGCGCATGTTCCGAAGTCGCGTCGCCAACATCGGCCTGCTCACCCAGGGGATCCAGTGGCTGGTCCTGCTCGGCTTCTCGTTCGTGTTCTCGGTGTACCTGCAAACGGTGCGGGGCTACAACGCGATCGAGACCGGGCTGATCCTGACCCCTGCAACGCTCGGGATCCTGGTGTCCTCGGGAGCCGCGGAGCGGATGGCACGGCGGCGTTCTCAGGCCACGCTCATCAAGGCCGGGTTCGCGTTGACCCTCCTCGGGATTGCCTTGCTGCTCCTGCTGGTCGACGCCCAGTCGAACGTCCTCGCGTCCGTTCCCGGCCTGCTGTCGATCGGCCTTGGCGTGGGCGCGATGCTGACCGCCTCCGTGAACGTCGTTCAATCCAGCTTCCCCGAGGCCGACCAGGGCGAGATCTCCGGGCTGTCGCGCAGCGTCTCGAACCTGGGCTCGTCGCTCGGTGTCTCGATCGCCGGGAGCGTCCTCGTCTCGCCCCTGGTCTCGGGTAACCAGGGCTATGTGCTGGCCGTGGGGGTACTCGGGGCCTTCGCGCTCATCGGACTGGCGGCCGCGTGGCTCGCGCCCGGGAAGGCGCCTGCCATGCGCGCGCCCGAGACGGCCGAGGCGGGGGCCGCCGGATCGTAGTGGCGCCGGTCGGCGCCATCGGTGCCCAGTGCGCCGGTCTGCCGCGCGGGACCACCGCGCCGGGCTGGACCTGCCAGGAATCAAGAGGCCGATCGCCGTGCCCTCGCGATCGACCTCTCGGACGGTGACGGTTTCCCGGCCTCCTCGGCAGGGCACCGAGAACGGTGCTTTTCGAGCCTAGCCGGCGAGGTGGGGGTCGCCATCCCCCAGCCGACGTATTTCCCGCTGGTTACGGGGACCCTCGGCGGGCAGCGCGCCGCACCCCGGTCAGACGATGCGGGTGTCGGCGGCTTCCTGGTCCGAGACCGCGAGCGCGCAGGTCGGGCAATACCAGCGCGCCTCGAGCGGGGTCCCGCAGGTGGCGTGGCGCATCGGCTCATACGCTTCCGCGACGCTTCCGGACGACCGACGAGCACCCCAGTCAGCGAGCAGCCGGAGGGCGCTCGCGAGATCGCGGCCATCCCCAGTCAGCGCGTATTCGACGCGCAGCGGTCGTCGCGAGTAGGGCGCAGAGCGGACAATTCCGGCTCGCTCCAGCCGCCGCAGCCGGCCTGTGAGGATGTTGGGCGCGATCCCGGGCACCTGCTCGCTCAACTCGTTGAACCGCCGCGGACCGTCGAGCAGGCTCTCGACCAGCAGCAGGCTCCAGCGGTCGCCGACGCGCTCCAGCGCCGCCGCCAAGGGCGAACGATTCGGCTGGTCCATGGCCTCGACGCCCCGGTCGATCGCATCGCGCACGTGCCGCATGGTAGGCGGCGAGAGGGTGCCCGGTATGTCAATGGACACTGACTTGCGCGCCTCGCTGAGCAGTAGTAACTTGCAAGTCGCAAGTCTACCGCGCCGAGCAAGCGCGCGGTCACACACGGAAGACCAGGGAGAATCACTCCATGAGCGTCCTCGAAGAGCTCCAGTCGGCGATCACCTCCGTCGCCGACAAGGCCGGCACCGCCGTCGTCGGGATCGGCTCGCGTCAGCGTGGATCCGGCGTTGTCGTCGCCGACGGCCGCGTCGTGACCAACGCCCATAACGTCCGGGGTGACGAAGTCACGGTCACCTTCGCCGATGGTCGGTCCGTTCGCGGGCGCCTCGCCGGGATTGACGTCGACGGCGACCTGGCAGTCATCAACGTCGACACGGGCGGTGCCCGGACGGCGGCGTGGGGCGAAGGCGACGGGCTGACCGTCGGAACGCCGGTGTTCGGCGCGGCCGCGTCCCCGACCGGTGGGACGCGGGTGACGTTCGGTACCGT
>DASXSA010000201.1:0-7427 GCA_036506235.1 Candidatus Limnocylindrales bacterium
AGGGTTCGTCCAGGATGCGACCGCCGGAATTGCGCTCTACCTCGAGGCAGGGACGACTGGTGGCCTTGTGGCCGGAACGACGGTGACGGCGACGGGAGTCGTGGACGAGCGCTATGGACAGCGAACCCTCCGGGTGAATGAAAGCGCCGTCCAGGCTGTTGGATCCGGGGCTTTGCCGGATGTCAGGTCCATCCAGACAGGTTTGGCAGGCGAGTCAATGGAGGGGTCGCGCGTCGCCGTGGCAGGCCTCGTCGTCGAGGCCCCCTCGGCACTGAGCGACGGCCTGGGATTGATGGTCGACGACGGGACGGGACCGCTCCGCATCATCGTTACACCCGCCGCGCTAGGCAGCCCGGTCCTCGTGCGTGGGACCAGCGTCGTTGCGGTCGGTCCCCTTGGACAGCGCGACTCGTCGGGCACCGGCCTCGCCGGATACCGCCTGTTTGTGACCCTTCCCGGCGAGCTCGTCGTCGCGCCAACAATCGAGCCATCCCACTCTCCCGAGCCGACCCTGCCGCCAGGCCCGACGCCCGAGCCCTCGATCCTGCCCTCGCCCGCGCCGTCGACCGGTCCGACGCCCACGCCGACGCCAGCCCCGACGCCGGCGCCAACACCAACCCCAGGTCCGACGAGTGAGCCCCTTCTCGCCATCGCCGATGCCCGTCTGATGCCGGTTGGAAGCGTGGTCACCATCCGAGGCGTGGTGACCGCGGAGGCGGGTCGAGTCGGAACTCCCACGCTGTTCGCGATCCAGGACCCGACCGCCGGACTGCTCGTCCACCGGCCCGAGGCCATGGCTGGTCCTGCGAGAGGGACGTTCCTCGAAGTCACCGGCAAGCTGGCGGAGCCGAACGGTCAGCTGGAGGTACGCCCGGAAACGTCCGCGTCGATCAGCACGCTCGGCCCCAGCGTCGTGCCGTCCGCGCTCGCGATCCTCGCCACGCAGCTCGGTGAGGCCACCGAGGCCAGACTCGTGGTCGTCGAGGGGCTGCTCATCGAGACGCCCAGCAAGGCGTCGAGTGGTGACCTGACGACATATCTCCAGGACTCCACGGGCATGCGGATCCGCGTGATGGCCGATGTCACAAGCGGGATCGCCAAGCCCGACCTGGCCAAAGGCGGGTCCTATCGCCTCACGGGAATCGTCGGCCAGCGGGCAAGTCGCCGAGGCGCGCTCGACGGCTACCGCATCTGGATTCGTGACCGCCAGGACATCTCCCTGCTCGCCGGGGGTGGCTCGGGCGGCTCGTCGTCCGGGACCACGGTCTCGATCGCCCACGCGCTCGTCGGAGGCAAGGGACCGATCACCGTCGAGGGCACGGTCACTGCCGGCCCGGCGTTGCTGGATGCAAGCGGCCGACGGATCGTGATTCAGGACAGCTCGGCGGCCGTTGAGGTGCGGCTCCCCGCCGATTCGAGCGCGCCGCGCGTCGGGCAGCGACTGCGGATCGCGGGAACGATGGGGCGAGCCTATGGCGCTCCGCGGTTGACCGCCGAGCACGTCGTCAGGTTGACCTCCGGAGCGGGAGTCCTGCCGCTCGAGCTGCATTCCGCGCCGGGCACCGCCCACGAGTGGCGGCTCGTGCGGCTCGCCGGGCTCGTCACCGAGGTTCACAAGCTGGGCGAACGATGGCGTGCCGAGGTACTGATCGGCTCGGATCGGGTTCCCGTGATCGGGCTGCCGGGTTCACGCATTCCGTCCACGGCGATCCTTGAAGGGCGTCGAGCGCTCATCGTCGGGATCGTTCGCCGGCCGTATCCCTCGGCGAAGGACCGCAGGTTCGCCATCGTTCCGCGAAGCGCCGCCGATCTGACCATGGGTGCGGCCAATCCAGGCATCGCGGGCGAAGGCTCCGCGTCCGGTGCGGGGTCGAGCGTCGCGAGCGGTGGCGCGGGCCAGGGCCCTGGCCCGGCGAGCCCGGTCGACGTGGACCTGGGCCAGCTGGCCGAGCACTTCGGCGGGACCGTCCGCGTCGGCGGCTTGATCGAGAGCCTGAGCGCGCAGGGCGTCATCCTCAACGATGGGACGGGCACCGCCCTGATCGTCCTCGTAGGCGATGCTGCCGGGTTCCTGCCACTCCTGCGACCGGGCGAGGCCGTGAATGCCATCGGGAGGGTCGAGGGCGACCGCGCCCATCCCCACGTCCTCGTGGCGGACGGAGCCGGGCTCGTCCGGGTCGGCGAGCTCGGCGATCTCCCGGCCGTCGCTCCCGAGCCGAGCGGGGCAGCCGAACTGCCGGCTGACCAGCAATCCGGCGGACACACCGCAGCGGGCGCGCTGCCGGACCCCATTTCCGCCCCGACGGGTGCCGGCCTGGTGTCGCTGATCCTCGTGTCGTTCCTGTCCGTGGCCGTCACGCTCCTCCGGAGACGCAGGGTCCGCCGCGCCCTCTCCGCCCGCCTGGCCGAGCGTCTGGCGGCCATCAAGGCCGCCCCGTCCACGCCATGGACTGCCGGAGCGGGCCCGCGAGCCGGCGTTCGGGCGCGGTCACACGGGTCCGTGGGGGGTGCCGAGACCCCGCCGTCGGAGCTCGGCCCACGTTCAGGCTGAACGTGGCTGAGCTTGACGCTCCGAAGAACGCAGGGCTATCCTCGGCCGAGTTTCGCGCCAGCGGAGCATCGAGCGAGGGACGAGGTTTTGCCGAACGCGGACATCCGCGTCGCCCTCCCGGTTGGAGAACGGCAGTACCACATCGGACTTGGCCCCGGAGAACTGGCCGAGTTCATCCTCCTCCCCGGTGACCCAGATCGGACCTCCAGAATCGCCACCCGGTTCGATTCCATCGAGCTGGAAGGGCGGCACCGCGAGTTCGCGTCGGCCACCGGCACCTACCGGGGCCAGCGCGTCTCGGTTGTCTCGACGGGCATCGGTACCGACAACGTCGAGATCGTGGTGGCGGAGGCGCTGGCGATCACGGAACATCCGACCTTCATCCGTGTCGGCTCCTGCGGCGCCCTCCAGCCGGAGATGCGCCTCGGGGACCTGGTGATCTCGACCGGAGCGGTCCGGCTCGAGGCCACCACGAGCTTCTTCGTCCACGACGGCTACCCCGCGGTCGCCGACCATCAGGCGGTCGTGGCGCTGATCGAGGCCGCGGCACGGCTCGGACACACCGCACACGTCGGGTTGACGGCTACGGCGCCGGGGTTCTTCGGTGCGCAGGGGCGCCCCATTCCCCAGCTTCCCATCCGTTACCCTGACCTCGCCGAAGAGATGACGCGCCAGCGCGTCCTGAACTTCGAGATGGAGGCATCAGCACTCCTGGTCCTGGCCGGACTGGCTCGCTGCCGGGCGGGCGTCATTTGTGCGGTCTACGCACAGCGAACGACCGGCGAGTTCGTGACCGGTGAGGCCAGGGATCGCGCCGAGGCGGCGTGCGTGGAGACGGGCCTCGAGGGGCTCCGGATCCTCGCCGAGATGGACCGCCAGGTGCAGGCATCGGCGGCGGATCGCTGGCGACCGTCGCTCTGGAACTGATCGAGGTCGCGGACACGGGGCAGAGGTTCCCGTGACGCCCCGCTGAGAGGAGGCACCGCCCAGATGGCCGAAGCCTATTGTGTCAAGGACAAGATGAAGGTCGAAGTCCAGAACCCGCAGCGCATCACGATGAAGAACGGCAAGACCGCGCTCCAGGGCACCTGTCCGAAGTGCGGTACGAAGGTGTTCAAGATCGGCGGCTGAACCGGGCAAAGGAACTTCCGAAGGCCTCCGTCGGGCACGACGGGGGCCTTTCGTTTTGAGCGCGAGGGTGCGGCGCCGAGCGATTGCCGGCGGTCGGGGCCCGCGGGTCAGGCAAGGGCCCTTTGCTAGAATGCCGCTGCGTCGCGGCGCCGGGCGTTGTCCGAGATGCCGCCGACGGCCGGGACCAGCCACCCAGACTGCCCACCTCGAGGTTCGCCCTGTCCGCACGACCCGTCCTCGCCCTCGACCTGGGCGGAACCCAGGTCCGCGCCGCCGTGATCCTTCCGGACGGCAGCCGGGTCGCGCGTATTGCCACTGAAACACCTAAGTCGAAGGGCCCCGATGCCGTCGTCGACGCCTGCGTCGAGGCCCTCCGCATGTCGCGGGCGCGCGCGCCGCGCAATCTGGCAGGAGCCATCGCGGGGGTCGGCGTCTCCAGCCCCGGTCCGATCGACCCCTGGCGCGGCGTGATCGTTGAACCGCCAAACCTCGGGCCGGAATTCCACGACATCCCGATCGCGGCGCCCCTCGAGGCTGCGCTCGGACTGCCGACGTACCTCGAACGGGACACAAACGTTGCCGCCCTTGCCGAGCAATCGTTCGGCGCCGCGCGTGAATGCCCCGACTTCCTGTACATGACCGTTTCCACCGGCATCGGCGGGGCAATCGTGTCCGGCGGGCAGCTCCTGTACGGGCCGGACGCCACGGCCGGCGAGCTCGGACACGTGCCCGTCAACCTCGATGGCCCCGTCTGCGGCTGCGGCGGGATTGCCCATCTCGAAGCGTTCGCCGCCGGTGCCGGCCTTGCCAGGTTCGCCCGCGAGGCGGTCGAAGCCGGCACGAGCCCCTTCCTCGCTCATCGCGCCGCGGAAAACGGGATCGACGCGCTCGGTGCCCACGACGTCGCGGATGGCGACGATGCCGGAGACGCGGTCTGCATGGCCCTCATGGGTCAGGCCCGGACCGCCTTCTCGGTCGCCTGCGCCGGCTACGTGAATATCTTCAACCCGAGGCTGATCGTCGTCGGCGGGACGATTGCCGAGAAGCAGGGCGACAGGCTGCTCGGCCCGGCCCGCGATTACGTGGCTCGCTACTCGTTGAAGACACCTCGCCGCCGCGTCGAAATCGTCCCCGCCGAGCTCGGTGCGGACGTTTCGCTCGCGGGCGCTCAGCCGCTCGTGTCGATGCGGCTCAGCGAGGGCCAATGGCGCGCTGGTCGCGCCGATGTCACGGCAGCGGTCGGCGCTTGAGCAGGCCGGTGACGTCCCGAACCACACCCTGAACCAGGAACGCAACCCCGGAGGTCACCAATGGCAGTTCGCGTAGGCATCAACGGCTTCGGCAGGATCGGCCGCCAGTCGCTCAAAGCGCTGATCGAGCGCGCGCCCGACGTCGAGGTCGTCGCCGTCAACGACCTGGTCGATACAAGCCTCAACGCCCTGCTGTTCAAGCATGACTCGACCTACGGGGCGTACCCGGGAACGGTCGATCACACTGACGATGCGCTGATCATCGACGGCCGGGAGATCAAGGTCCTCAAGGAAAAGGACCCCGCGGTGCTGCCCTGGGGCGATCTGGGCGTCGACATCGTCCTCGAGTCGACCGGCATCTTCACCGACGCCGAGAAGGCCCGGGCGCACATGGATGCCGGGGCGGCCAAGGTGATCATCAGCGCGCCGGCGAAGAACGAGGACATCACGATCGTCCTCGGGGTCAACGAGGACCGCTACGACCCCGCCGTTCACAACATCATCAGCAACGCCAGCTGCACGACGAACTGCCTCGCGCCGGCGGCCAAGGTCGTCCACGACCGGTTCACGATCGAGCGCGGCCTGATGAACACGATCCACAGCTACACGAACGACCAGCGGATCCTCGACGTCGCGCACAAGGATCCGAGGCGCGCGCGAGCCGCGGGCCAGAACATCATTCCAACGACCACCGGGGCGGCGAAGGCGCTCGCTCTGGTGATCCCCGACCTCAAGGGCAAGTTTGACGGCTTCAGCCTGCGCGTGCCCACCCCCACCGTCTCCGTCGTCGACTTCACCGCCGACGTCGCCCGTGCGACCACGGTCGACGAGGTCAACGCCGCGTTCCGGGAGGCCGCCGCGGGCCCGCTGAAGGGGATCCTCGGAGTGTCCGACGAGCCTCTCGTCTCGAGCGACTTCCGGGGCGACAGCCGCTCCTCGATCATCGATGCCGAATCGACCATGGTGCTCGGCGGGACGATGGTGAAGGTCATCAGCTGGTACGACAACGAGTGGGGCTACAGCTGCCGCGTCGCCGACCTGATCGCCTTCGTGGCTGCGCGACTTCCCGTCGGGGAGGGGGCGACCGCCTAGCCTCAGCCCACCCGTTCCTTCGGCAAATACGCCATCGGCGCCGGACGGCGCCAGGGGGATATCGGTTCATGGACAAGCTCACGGTTCGCGACTTCGACTCCTCCGGACAGCGGATCTTCCTCCGCGTCGACTTCAACGTGCCGCTCGAGGACGGGAAGGTCACCGACGACTCGCGCATTCGCGCCTCGATTCCGACCATCCGCTACCTGCTGTCCCGCGGCGCCCGCGTCGTGCTCGCGAGCCACCTGGGCCGACCGGACGGGAAGGTCCAGGACGGCCTCAGGCTTCGACCGGTGGCCGAGCGCCTGACGCTGCTCCTCCGTCAGAACGTGCCGGTCACCGGCGACGCGCTCGGGGTTGGCACGGAGGACGCGGTCAAGCGGTTGCGACCAGGCGAAGCGTTGCTGCTCGAGAACCTGCGCTTCCACCCGGAGGAGGAGAAGGACGACCCGGGCTTCGCGGCCAAGCTCGCGTCGTATGCGGACATCTATGTCAACGACGCGTTCGGGACCGCGCACCGCGCGCACGCCTCGACCGTCGGCGTAGCGAAGCTGCTGCCGGCCTACGCCGGGCTCCTCATGGAGCGCGAGATCACGATGCTCTCGAAGCTGCTGGAGGACCCGGAGAAGCCGTTCGCGGCGATCCTCGGCGGCGCCAAGGCCTCGGACAAGATCAAGGTCATCGATAACCTGCTCACGAAGGTCGACCTCCTGGTGCTCGGCGGCGGCATGGCCAACACCTTCCTGTTGGCGCAGGGAAAAACGATCGGCAAGAGCCTGGCCGAGCACGACCGCGTCGAGGACGCCCGCCGCATCCTCGCCGACGCGGAGAAGAAGGGCGTGCAGATCGTGCTGCCGGTCGACGTCATCGTCGCCAAGGAGGTCACGCGGGGGACGGAATACAAGACGCTCCTCGCCGAGAAGATCCCCGCCTCGTGGCACATCGTCGACATCGGCAAGCAGAGCCAGGCGCTGGTCGCGTCCGCGCTGGAGCCCGCCCGGACCGTGTTCTGGAACGGCCCCGTTGGCGTCTTCGAGATCCCGGTCTTCGGGGCGGGCACGCGTTCCATTGCGCGCCTCCTCGCCGACAAGGCCGACGCTGGTGCCACGGTGGTGATCGGCGGCGGGGATTCCGTCGCGGCCATCCAGCAGCAGGGCCTGGCGTCGAAGATGACCCACATCTCGACAGGTGGCGGCGCGTCGCTCGAGTTCCTCGAGGGCCGCGAGCTGCCGGGGATCGCCGTATTGCTGGACCGACCGAAGCAGTCGGGCCGCGAGAAAGCCGGGGAGGACGAGGCGGTGGAGGCCGCCCGCCGCGAGCGTGAGCCGTCCGGGGCCAAGGCGTGAACACCGCCATCGAGAGCGTCGACGCGCGCGAGATCCTCGATTCGCGGGGCAATCCGA
>DASXSA010000202.1:0-8673 GCA_036506235.1 Candidatus Limnocylindrales bacterium
GGCGCAGCGAGAATCCCGGCCGAGTCCTGAATCGAAAGACCCGGGCGGTCGAACACCCGGGCCCTCGATGACCGGCTAGGTCAGCTTGTAGGTCGACAGGATGTGGTCGAACAGGGTGCCGTTGGTCGCCTCATGGCCACGCACATCCCCAAGATCGAGCTCGTACCAGTAGGCTCCCTTCACTGCGACGACCACGATGAAGTAGGCCTTGGTCGAACCGGCCGTCGCATGGAAGGTGATGCGTCGAGCCTTCAGCCCGCCAAGCGTCGCCGCGGTGTTCGATTCGAGCTTGAAGCTCTTGTAGCCCGACGCCGTCGTCTTCGAATAGGCGATGAACCCTTTCGCCAGCTCGTTCAGGCTGAAGCCGCGGGTCGAGCCCCCTCCGCCATCGGCAAACAGGAAAGACGGGCTCTCGTAGTAGTCGAACTTGCCCGCCTTCTTCGCGGGATGGAAGTCCCAGTCGTCGGGCACGGCGACGGTGTAGTGGTTGATCCTGGACGTGTACTGCTTGAACACCGGCGTCGGCGACGAGATGGTCACCTCGCATGCAACGCAGCTGAAGGTGAAATCAACCGTCATCGAGGCCGGAACGCTCGTCGAGCCCGCCACCTGCGTCCAGCTCGCGGCGATGCTCATGACGACCAGCGTGCCGTCTTCCTTGGCATAGAACTCCATAGTGCCGGTCGCGTTGCTGATCGTCGGCGACGTCAGGCCGAGCGCTGCGGCCGGAAGCGATCCACCCGACGGCGTGAGGTGATGGAGCGACTGGCCGTTCTTCGTCTCGACCCCGACGTCCTTGATGGTGTTCAGGGCCTGGAACGACGTCGAGAAGCTGTCCGAGGAGGCCTTCGCCGGAGCCGCGAACCAGGGCCCGCTGCCGCTCTTGACGAAGGAGAGCCCGCTGATCGTCTGCGACTCCTGGGTCGTCGCCTGACCGGGGATGTCGACGGAGATCGTCGTGTGGCTATCCGCGCCCCGGACGTCAGCCGTGCCGGTCACAGGGAAGAGCGCGCCGGAAACCTTGAGCTCTCCGGAGATCGTGGCCTTCCCGGTGAAGTGGCCCTTGATCTTGCTCAGGAATGCCTGAGAGGCGTCGACGGCCGTGGGGCTCGGCGCTGGCGATGGACTCGCGGCCGGGCTCGACGACGGGCTTGGAGCGGCAACTGACGGTGGTGGCGGCGTAGTCGAGCCGCACGCCGCAACGGACAGGACCGCGAGCGCCGCAAGCACTGGCGCGCCCGCGCGCAAACGACGGATTGACATGGCGAACGTCTCCCTCCCTGGTCCCTCGGCGCGCATCCTACTTCGCGGATGCAAGTCGATTGAAGAATCTGTCGATTCCCGGCCGTTCTCGGCCGGTACAGGGGATGACGCCGACGCGTCGGCGCTGTTGCAGGGGGCGAGCGGTCAGCCCTTGGCGGGCACCGAGGCCGGGAGCGAGGGCGCGACCACGGGTGGGACCGGCGCTTCGCGTTCTGCCCCTGGGAAGTGGAAGGGGAGCTCGAGCTCGCTGCGGACCCGGTCCACGTCGTAGCGGTTCACCCAGGCAACGGGATGCCTGCCGACGACGAACCCGGGTTGGTCGCGCAGACCAACGGATACCTCGGACAGCAGGACGAGACGGCTGCTTGGTCGCGCGAGCGATCGCCCTGGATCGAAGCCGGGCAGGGTGGGCAGCAGGCCCGACACCTCGAAGGGCCCGACCGCGAGCGTCAGCTCGTTCCAGCTTGCGTGGACGGGAGCCGGCGTGTCCGGTGGCGCGACAACGAGCAGCAGATCGTCGACGTTGACAAGCGCGGAGCCCTGCTGGCCGGATGGGCCGGGCGCGAGGGGCGTCAGCCGGTAGTCGTAAACCGCGACCGTGTCGTTCGCGACCAGCACATCGTGCAGGGGACGATCAGCCTCGACGCGTCCCTGCACCAGGCCCCAGACCGTGTACGCCTCGAACGCTATTTGCATCTCGCGGCCCGTTCACCCCGCCGGTCCGCTCACCCTCCGCAAAGCGGAGTTGCCGCACAGTCTCTGCCGTTCACGCGCAGCGACGAAAGACTCTTCCGTACCAGCGGGTCCATCCGTTCGTACCCGGCCGGTTGGCCACAGACCAATGGTCGCCGTGCGATGCAGCGGCGGTTTTCAGGACATCGGGTTCGCCGCGGCCCAACGCTCGACCACGTGATCCAGGCGATCGAAAACAACGCCGGGCAGCTGCTGGGCAGCCAGAACGAAGCGTTCGAGCATTGCCAGTCGGCTGCCTCGGCCGATGGCCTCCGGGTGCATCGTCAGCGTCAGGACGCCGCTCCGCTCATGCTCGTGCGCGTAGAGCAGCTCCGCCCGCCAGATCTCTTCGACCTTGGATGGTGCACTCATCGGCCCAAGTCCGAGCCTGCCAGGCTCGAAGTGAGGCCAGTCGTCGAGGCTCCAGCTGATCGGCACCTCAACGAGACGTGACGGTGTGCCGAGGGCGGATCCGTGGACGTCGTGGCGGTCGCCCGTGCGCACGCGATACAGGTGCACGTCGTCCGCCATGAGTGACGAGTCGTATACAAAACCGAGCGCGAGGGCAATACCGAGGGTGCGCTCCGACAACGACCAATAGGGCGCTCGGAACCCCGCCGGCCTCCTCCCCGCAGCCCGCTCGATCTCGGCCGCGCTGCGCTCCATCACGTCTTGTTCGTCGGCCTCGCTCAGCTGCGCGAGGTCCTCATGCGCCCAGCCGTGGCAGCCGATCTCATGCCCAGCCGCAACGATCGCGGCGACACTTTCCCGAAACGTTACTGCCGTGTGTGCCGGGACGAAGAACGTCGCCGGAATCCGATGCCGGTCGAGCAGCCTGAGGATCCGTGGCACTCCTACGCGAGGCCCGAACTCGCCGCGCGAGATCAGCACCGGGCCGCCGCCCCTACTCACCTCCGACGAAATGCCGTCGTGGTCGAAGGTGAGCGCGACGGTCAGTTGCGGTTCGGCCAAGCTCCGTTTGCGCCTCGGCCTTCGGCGGCCCTTAGCGGCGCGAGCCCGTCAGGCGCAGCAGGAACAGGAAGATGTTGACGAACTCGATGTAGAGGTGGAGAGCGCCGAAGACTGCTGCCTTCTCGACCGACCCGAACATGTTCACGTAGCCGCCGACCGAGATCCGCTGGACGTCGTACGCGGTGAGCGCGGTGAACAGGATCACGCCGACGATCGCGATTGCAAACCCGAGCGGGCTGCTACCGAGGAAGATGTTCACGATCATCGCCACCAGCAGCCCCCACACGCCGATGATCAGGGTCGGGCCGACGCCGGCCAGGGAGCGTCTTGTCAGGCGCCCGTAGAGTGCCGCGCCGCCGAACATCGCGGAGGCGGAAACGAACGCCACGAACACCGACTGGCCCGTGTAGGCGCTGACGATCAGGCCGACCGTCAAACCGAGCGTTGCGGCGTACACGAAGAAGAGCCCGAGCGCCACCGACGCGCTGATGCGTGGAAGCGTGGCCTGGATGAACAGCGCGATCCCGAGCTGGGCGAAGGCCAGCACGATCCAGCTTCGGTAGGCAACCTCGAGGAGCGTCTGGTTGTTCACGACCAGCGTCGAGACAATCGCCGTCACGAGAAGGCCGGCGAACATCCAGGTGAAGGCATGCGTAAGGAATGCCGTCGTCTGGACGGTCGGCTGTGCATCCATCGTCCCCGGTCGGCCGGCGTATGGCGGCTGTGAGCCGAACGGGGATCGTGGATCGTTCATCGATCTGCGCTCCTGTCGGGCACGTTTGCCCCCTCGAGACGGGATCTCCCCCCGGAGCCGGCACCCCTTCCAGCCCGGCCGCCCTTCCGCGCGGGAGTGGCGGTCCGCGCCTCCGCCTGCTCGGCTGCCCGGGCGAGGACCCAGAGCAGATCCGCGAGGCGGTTCAGGTACGGTAGCAGATGGCCCTCCGGGATCGAGCCCTGACGATCGAGGGCGACTGCGCGCCGCTCGGCGCGACGAACGACCGTGCGCGCGACCTCGAGCGCGGCGCTGAAACGCGTCTCTCCCGGGACGACGAACTCGCGAGGCATCGTGATCTCGGCCTCGACGCCCTTGAGCAGCTCGTCGAGGCCCGCGACCATTTCAGGGGAGACCCTCGTCGTGCCCGGCGCCAGCCTGTCCCAGGCGTCGCTATTCGTGGCCAGCTCGGCGCCCACGACGAATAGCTCGCGCTGCAGCCGCAGGATCACATCGCCCAGCCCGGTGAGGCCGAGGGCGAGCGTCCCGTACTGCGCCTTGACCCCCAGCTCGGCGCGTGCCATCCCAAGGGCGGCCACGGCCTCATCGACCGTGCCGTAGGCCTCCGTTCGTGGGTCGTCCTTGTTGATGCGCGGGCCGCCGTACAGGAGCCCGGTCGTGCCATCGTCACCGCGGCCTGTCGCCACGGCGGACTCGTAATCGACCCGCCCGCTCACCGCCGGCGGCAGGCGAGCCGGGGGCTCACCACATCAGGCCGGCGTCGCGGGGATCCCACCGCTCGGCCAGAAGGGTCACCTTCACCGGATGCTCGAGGACGGACTCGGCCTGCTCCTGGACCTGCTGGACCATCGAGCCGGCATACGGACAGAACGGCGTTGTCAGGATCATCTTGATCTCGGAGCTATCGCTGCCGAGGATGATCTGCTTGATCAGCGCGAGCTCCACGACGTTCATGCCGATCTCGGGGTCAACCACGGCCCGGAGCGCGTCGAGGATCGCGAGCTCGGTCGCCCTTCGTTCGGCGTCGAAAGCGGGCGCGGCGTTCGGCTGGGTGGCGTTCGCCTGCGTGGCGTCGGTCGTTTCGGTGGTCGTGTCGGTCATCGATTCAAGCCTACCACCAGCCTGTTTTGCGACCGGAGCCCGGGTCAGATGGCCGATCGCGGGTGCTGTGCACGTTAGGTGGAGAACGAGCCCCCGTCTCGCGCGGCAAGACCGTGGGTTCTGGGCGTTGTCAGCCGATCGATGCTCACAAAGAGCCTGCGCCCGAGCGTCTGGCCTCTTGGATCAGCCCTGACGTGCGCCTCCGCCCGAAAGCGCCATGTTGCGGGTGTGGGCCCACGGTGTGGGGAGTCGGCGAGTCCTCAGCGGGTAGCGACCCCTGATTCGAGCACGACGCCGGGGATCCGGAGGTCGTCGGGCAGTGCGAGGGCTTCCTCTTCCGTGAAGCCCGGCCCGGTCAGCGAGCCGTCGGCGCCAACGAATTCGCGGTATCGCTCGTCGCCCGCCGCGAACCGGTAGGCGAAGGCAATCCCGACCGTCCGCAGCTCGGGGTGGTCCTTCAGGATCTCCGTGACGGAGTAGCCGTGCTGACGGAGCTGGAGCAGCTGTCGAACGGTGAGCCGGGAGCCGTAGCAGAAGGGCTCGCCATTCATCACGAGTGGGTCGCTCTTCACCCACTTGATCGTCATCGGTTCGTTCCGGCTGTGCGGGCCGAAGCTGCCGGGATCATCACGCGCCCTTGTAGATGAACGCGAGGATCGGGTTGCGCTTTCGCGCGTCGCCGGCGATCCGTCGGTAGCGCCGGCAGACGGCGATTCCGGCGTCAAGCGCCGCGTCAGCCAACGCCTGCTCGACCGGCGAGAAGACGGCCTGGCTCGCCAGCCGCAGGCTCTCGAAGAGGTTGGTGATGTCGTCCATCGGAACCCGGCGGCGTCGGTACTGCGGCGCCACGTCGTCCGTGAACTTGCTCAGCCAGCGGGGGTCGTCATCCGCCACGCTCAGGGCCAGACGCTCGATGAACACGTCGACGTCCCGCAGGAGCTGTCGGAGGCCCAGCTCGTCGTAGCGGCGGGTAAGGGTCCGGTCACGATCGACCATGATCTCGAGCGTTCGCGCCGACATCTGCTTGCGAACCGACCGAAGACGATCAGCCGCGGCCGGGAAACCGGTGCTGAATGTGGGTGGCGGCAGGCCGAGGCTCGGATGCGTCACGGTCCCGCAGTCTAGCGGGCGCCTGCGGCTGCCGCCACGAAGCGGTGGGCTGCCGAGACCGGTTCGCTCAGCGGACCCGAGGACAACTGGCCGACGAGCGCCCGACTACGATTTCCGCCATGACCGAGCCGACCGGCCCCGAACCCGGTGACGTCCCGCCGCCAAGCGCACGGCGGCGTCTCGATCGGCCTCCTTCGGACCGCTATTGCGACGCCGAGCGTTCCGCGGCGGGGGGCAGCGGTTCGGTGCCCCGGGCGCTCGCGTT
This sequence comes from Candidatus Limnocylindrales bacterium, assembly GCA_036506235.1. Lineage (GTDB taxonomy): Bacteria > Chloroflexota > Limnocylindria > Limnocylindrales > CSP1-4 > CF-16. The sequence goes on from DASXSA010000202.1 coordinate 6,177, forward strand.
CGGCCTGGTCGCCGCTGTGGCCGGCGTCGTCGTGTTCACGATCGTTGCCGGACCACTCGCCGTGGATGCGGGACTCGTGCTCATCGCCGGGCTGATGGGGCTGGCCATCGGCCGTGCGGTCGCAACCGGTGGGGGTTCAGCGATGGCCAACCGCCGACGGATCGGTCTTTCAATTCTCCTGTTCCTGGGGGCGCTCGTCGGTGCGGAGCTGGCAACGTGGCAGTTCGCCCTTTCAGAGGGCGGCGTGCTTGGTCCGATCGACTATCTCCGGGACACGTTCGGCTTCCTCGTGGTTCTCGAGCTCCTCGCGGGACTGATCGGGGCGGCGATCGCCGCCGCCTGAGGCCGACCCCCGGTCAAAGCGTCCGCCTGAGGTCGACATCCCCGCGCCTTTCCTCGAGCTCCTAGGCCTCGGCGCCCGGTACGCCTCCCATCCCCTGACCTCGCGCGACGCCGCCCTCCTCGCCAACGAACGGCATGCCCTGCCGCTCGACCGCGTCGAGGCTCGCGCGGAGCGCCGCGGTCTTGGCCTCGGCGACCTCGCGCACGTACGCGGCCTCCTCGGCCGGGGTCATCGGCCGTCCGCGCACGATGTCCCTGGGCTTGCCGACCATCAGCCACGAAAGGTGGTAGCGGTCCATCGAACCCCAGGCGGCCGAGAGCAGGTCATCGGACAACTGGATCCATACCTGCAAGGCCCGGAGGCTGGGCTGAGCCTGGAGACGCTCGCCCTCGTCGACGAGCTGGCGCGTCCGCGCGATCAGCTCATTGCGGGTCACGTCTCGACCTTCTCGACAATCGCCTGCCGACCGACTCGTGAACACTCGTCGATCCAGGATTCGCGGGCTTCTCGCAGACGGAGGGTGACAGCGCCCGGCCGGCCGTCGCCGACCGCCCGCCCGTCCAGGCGAACCAGCGGGACGATCCCCGCGACGCTGCTCGACAGGAAGGCTTCGTCGGCTTCGGCGAGGTCTTCGGGTCGGATGTCCGTCTCGTCCGGCCGAAACCCGAGCGACTCCGCGGTGGCGAGCAGCCAGGTGCGCGTGGTTCCGGCAAGGATCGCGGCGTCACGGCCGGGGGTCGAGAGTCGCGCGCCGCGGATCGCGAACACGTTCGACGTCGTTCCCTCGCTGAGCCGTCCATCGAGGGTGAGGAACAGGGCGTCGTCGACCCCGGCGGCTTCGGCCTCGAGCCGCGTATAGACGTAGTCGGCGCGCGACGTCGACTTCACCCCGGCGAGCGGCGAGGCGGGGTCTCGGCGGACCGCGGCCGTAATCGCTGTCAGCCCGCGCTCCAGAACCGCAGGAGGTGGCGGGGCGTACGCCCAGGCCTGGATGACCACGGTGGGGTTGATCGAGTCGAGGCCGTCCGGCAGCAGCCCGCGCCTGGCGATCGCGCCTCGGCTGACCGTGATTCGCAGGGCGGCGTCACCCACCGGCAGTGCGTCATCCCCCGGTGAGTCCAGCCCCTCGGCCGCGAGGAGCTCAGCGATGCCATTCGCAAGGTCCTCATCGCTCATCGACAAGCCGATTCGAAGGGCGCTCGCGCTTTCGCGGAGGCGTGCGACGTGCTCGGTGAGCTCGATCACGACGCCACGCCGAGCACGGAGCGTCTCGAACACCCCGTCTCCCAGCTGGAACCCGCGGTCGTCGACACGCAGCTGCGGCTCGTCGGCCGCGACGAGTCGGCCATCGACCCAGACGCGGGCGGGCATCGGCACTACGCCTCGGCGGCTCCAATCGCGCCCAGCGGACCGCGTGCCTTGGCGACCGTTTCGTCCCACTCCGCGGCGGGATCGCTCCGCCAGGTGATGCCGCCGCCAACGTTCAGTGACAGCCGCAGGCCATCGGCCACGAACGTGCGGATCAGGATGCTGCTGGCCATCGCGCCGTCCGGTCCGACCCACCCGAGAGCGCCGGTATACGGACCGCGCCGCACCGTCTCGAGCTCTGCAAGGATCTCCATGGCCCGGATCTTCGGCGCACCCGTGATCGAGCCACCGGGGAACGCCGCTGCAAGCAGGTCAAACGGACCACGAGGCGGCGCCATGCGACCGACGACTGTCGAGACGAGGTGCTGGACGGCGGCCGTGCGCTCGAGGCGGCACAGTCTGGGCACGATAACGCTCCCCGGTAGCGAAACGCGGCCCAGGTCGTTGCGCAGCACGTCGACGATCATCACGTTCTCGGCCCGGTCCTTCGCGCTGGCCAAGAGCTCGCAGGCCAGGGCGCGGTCCTCCTCGCGCGTGCGTCCTCGCGGACGCGTGCCCTTGATGGGATCGGTCAGGACGGTCCCGGCAACGTCCGTCGCGAGGAACGGTTCGGGCGAGGCCGAGACGATCGCCTGCGGGCCGCCGCCGTTTCCGCCGGGGCCGATATCGAGATAGGCGGCGTACAGCGCCGGGTCGCCCGTCCGCAGGAGGCGGTAAAGGGGCCACGGATCGCCGCTGAACGGGGCCTCGAGCCGGCGGCTGAGGTTGGCCTGGTAGATGTCGCCG
>DASXSA010000203.1:0-3208 GCA_036506235.1 Candidatus Limnocylindrales bacterium
TGCCCGGTTCGGTGGGATTCGGCGACTGGGAGGTTCGGCCCCGACGGTCGTGGAACGTGGGCCTAGCGATCGACGAGGCCACGCTCGACGCGGCGCGCGTCGAGCGATTCGGTCGGGTGTCGCCGCCGTTCGGGCTGTCGACCGGACCGCCGCCGTTCGGCATCGATGGCGTCGCCCTCAAGGCATGGCTGCCGGGGGCGCGCATCCCCGACTGGCGGCTGCGCGACGACGACGCCCTGCCGCCACCGGACGGCCCGCTTGAGCCGCCCGGCCATATCACGCTCGTCCCGCTCGTGCCTTACGGCAGCGCCCGGGTCCGGATTAGCGAATTCCCGACGATTCGACCGGGACACACTGCAGACATTCAGTTCTAGGCGCTTCGCAGGCCGTCAGCCTCCCAATCCACGGCTCCCTCGATCGGAATCCGCCTCATCCATGAGTGGCGCGCCAACGCATGTGCTCTGGTTGATGCCGCGACCTGCATCAGATCCGCCATGATCGAACCCGCCATCGCACCTCGGGAGTGCCGCACAACTCGGTGAACGCCCCGGTTCGCCGTCGGCCGATTGCAGGGAGGACGGCATGAGCAGCGGGCGTCCAGTGATCGTGTCGCTGACCTGGGAATCCGTCTACGACGAGACCGCGATCCCGGCCGCGGTGCGGACCGGGATCCGATCGCTGCCTGGCGCCCTCGGCCATGAGCGGGATGTCAGCTCCCTCAATCGGTAGGCGGATTTTTGTGGCATCTGCGCGGGCCCCGAAGCAGCACCTGTCGTGGGGTCGGCGGAGGTGGAAGATCTGCGGAGCCGGGATGCGCTCGAAGCGCGTCGAGCATCAGGGCGACAGAGCGACGCCAGGCGTCCGGAGCGTACCGGCCCTACGTCCACAACGCCGACGTTGGCCATCAGCCGCGGCGCTCGTCGCCTACGGGCGGTCCGTCGTCGCGCCCTTCTAGTCGAGTCGCATTCCAGCACCCGCGCACGCCGCCGGCGTCCCCTATGCGGCCGCGGATGACCTCGCCGCGATCTACTGGGACCCCCACAGCTCAGCGCGACGAAGGTTCCGGGAGGGCGCGCAGGATGATGTCGAGGCCGGCCTCGAACTCGTCGGCGTAGTCGAAGCCCGACCCAACGAGGTCGCGCTGAACGCTGGCGAGATGCGGGTAGGCATCGGCCACGACGGCCAGCATCTGCTCGGACTTCGACGCCATCTCTTCGGGTGAGCTGAATGGCAGGGTCGCCTCCTGGAGGGCGAAGCCGTAGATGTAGCTGTCGAGCAGGTTGTAGACGCGGACCGCCGTGAGGCCGTCGAAGCCGGCTTGGAGCAGGATGGCGACCATCGCGTCGTGGTGGCCGAGGTTCGCGGGCCCCGGTTGCGAGCGCGACTCCATCAGCCCGATCGCCCACGGGTGCCGCCGCAGCGCGGCATGGGCCGAGACGGCCTGCCGACGCAGCGCGTCGCGCCAGTCGTGGGCCTCGGCCGGCACCTCGATCTCGGCGAAGACGCGGTCGACCAGCCCGTCGAGCATCTCCTCCTTGTTACCGATGTGCCGGTACAGCGACATCGCCTCCACTCCGAGCCGCCCGCCGACGCTCGCCATCGTGACCGCCGTCAGGCCGCCCTCGTCGGCAAGCTCGAGCGCGGCGTCCAGCACCTGCTCCCGGCTCACCCTCGGTCGCCGCCCTGCCCTGCGCACCGCGCTCGCCTGCTCCATGCTTGACATCCAAATACTTATGCTATAAGTTTATGCCGTCAGTTTATTACGTAAGCATACCACACCGAAGGAGCCCGAGACCGATGCAGGCCATGGTCCACGACCGATATGGATCCCCCGATATCCTCCGGCTGCGCGAGCTCGCGAGACCGGCGATAGGCGCAGACGAGGTGCTGATCCGCACCCGCGCCGCAAGCCTCCATCCGGGCGACCTGTTCGCGGTGCTGGGATCGCCGTTCCCGGTGCGCCTGGCGACCGGCCTGCGCCGGCCGAAGGTCGGTGTCCCCGGCTTCGACGTCGCCGGCACGGTCGAGGCGGTCGGCACGGCAGTCAACCAGTTCCAAGCGGGTGACGAGGTCTTCGGCGTCGGCATCGGCACCTGCGCGGAACTCGTGCGTGCGAAGGCCGTCGTCGTCGTCGGGAAGCCGGCGTCCATCGGCTTCGAGGAGGCAGCCGCCATCCCGACCTCGGCCCTGGCCGCACTTCACGGCCTGCGTGACGCCGGCAGGCTCCAGCCCGGCCAGCGCCTTCTCGTCAACGGCGCGTCGGGCGGCGTCGGCAGCTTCGCGGTGCAGATCGGCAGGATCCTGGGCGCCGAGGTGACCGGCGTGTGCTCGACCGCCAACGTCGAGCTGGTGCGCTCGCTCGGCGCCAGCCACGTCATCGACTACACCCACGAGGACTTCACCGCCGGCGAGGACCGGTACGACCTCATCCTCGACAATATCGAGAACCGGCCGCTCTCGGCGGTTCGCCATGCGCTGACGCCCGGCGGCACGCTGGTGCTCAACAGTGGGACCGGCGCCACCGGCCTGCGCATGCTTGCGCGCCTGGTCTGGCCGCTCGTCATCTCCCCGTTCACCAGCCACCGCCTCCGCCGCTTCATCTCGAACCCGAAACGCGCCGACCTCGAGTGGCTGGCCCAGCGCGTCGCCGAGGGCTCGTTACGGCCGATCATCGGGTCGACGTACGCGCTGGCAGAGACGGCCACCGCGCTGCGCCTGATCGAGAGCGGCCACTCGCGTGGCAAGGTGGTCGTTACCATGGCCGCCGGGTCGCGGTCTGGCCGCAGACAGCTCGCGGAAATCTCACTGAAGCGATGAGAGTCTGCCCGGTGAACGACGTCCAGATTCGACTGGCGGTTATGTGGGTCGCGCTGATGCTGACCTATCTCCTGGGCGACGTGCTGCGGATCTTCAGCGGCGACTTCGTGCCGGGGGAAATAGGAGGTATCAAGGCGACGCCGGCGATCTGGCTGGCAGCTGCCGTCATCATGCTCGTGCCGATCGCCATGGTCGTGCTGTCGGTGACGCTGGGCGGGTCGCCGCTTCGGTGGGCGACCATGGCTGCCGCCGTCGGCCTGTTCGGCTTCAACCTCATCGGGCTGCCGGGATATCCGGGCGCCTACGACCGGTTCCTGATCGTCGTCGGGCTCCTGATCAACGTGCTGACCTTCTGGACGGCGTGGACCTGGGAGACCGCCTAACTCGAGCC
>DASXSA010000204.1:0-2561 GCA_036506235.1 Candidatus Limnocylindrales bacterium
GGCCGCCTGTTCCGCCGACTCGGCGACGACGACCGCAACCCCTTCGCCGGTCCACTTGACGCTGTCGGTCGCCAGGACGCGGGGCATGTTGTCGTTGTTCTGCAGACCCGCCGCGCCGCCGGCAGGCCAGGCGTTCGGCAAGGGGTTGTAGTCCATGAAGTCCTGGCCGGTGTACACGCCGACGACGCCGGGCATCCCCTCGGCGCGCGATGTGTCGACCGAGCGGACGTTGGCGTGGGCGTACGGGCTGCGAAGGACGGCCGCGTAGACCATGCCCGGCAGCTTGATGTCGTCGACGTAGTTGCCCTCGCCCCTGATGAAACGAGGGTCTTCCTTTCGCTTGACGGGAGCTCCGAGGACATCGACAGCCATCTCGATCGCCTCCCTCAGCCTGCCGCGCCCGCGGAGGCGCTCGTGCCCATGTCGTTGGCTGCCTTCGCCGCGGCGGCTCGGCCGGCTGTGGCGCCCCCGTCGGCCGTGGCGCCCCGGTCGGCTGTGGCGCCCCGGTCGGCTGTGGCGCCTCGGTCCGCGGTCGCCCCTTCGCGCATCATCCGGCCGGCCTCCCGGATCGCCGTGACGATGTTCTGGTAGCCGGTGCAGCGGCAGAAGTTGCCCTCGATTGCGTGCCTGATCTCATCGTCGCTGGGTTCCTGCGTGCGCGCCAGGAGGTCGGTTGCGGCCATGATCATTCCGGGGGTACAGAAGCCGCACTGGAGCCCGTGGTACTCCCAGAACGCCGTCTGGAGCGGATGGAGCTGGCCGTCCCGCGCCAGGCCCTCGATGGTCGTGACGTCGAGTCCGTCGGCCTGAACCGCCAGCATCGTGCACGACTTCACGGCCTGGCCGCTCACGCTCACAGTGCAGGCCCCACACTGGCTCGTGTCGCACGCGATGTGCGTTCCGGTCAGGTCGAGGTCTTCGCGCAGCACCTGGACCAGCATGCGTCTTGGCTCGACGTCGAGCTCCCGTCTCGAGCCGTTCACCACGAGCGAGATGTGCTCGGTCACCCTCGAGCCTCCTTCCGCTAAGGCGCGTCTCCTCCAGTCGAGGCTTCGGTCGGCATCCCGGATGCGGCCTCGGCGGCGTCGCGCGGAGCTGGTTGGTCGGCCTGTCCCGGCGAGGGCGGCGTGTCTGCCGCTGGAATCGGGTCGGGAGAGGTGGAGGCTGAATCGTGCTCCTCCGCCGCCCCGGAATCAAGTTGCAATCCATGGGCAGCCCGCGATCGCCCGCGATCACTGGTCGGTCCTCCCGGCTGACTCCCAGGGGAGTCAAACGCGCCAACCACCTCACGAGGTCGCCTTGCAGAACGGACGAAATCCGGGGCCTGGACACGAGGTGGTGCGGGACTTTGACTCACCTTGGAGTCAAATCCTCACGCGCCGGTAACTTGGAGGTGAGCGCGCTCTGGTATTCCACAGCCGTGCAGCCACGACTGCGACCCGGGCCAGCCGAGCGGCACCTTTGACGGTAGCCGCGCTGACCGTCCAGGAAACGCGCATTGCCTTGGGCTGGAGTCAGCGAGAGCTCGCAAGTCGCGCCGGAACCTCGCAGGCCGCGGTCTGGCGGATCGAGACTGGCCGCGACTCGGTGGACACGTCGACGTTGGGTCGAGTTATCGATGCATTCGGGGCGCGGGTCACCCTCACCATCGAGGTTCCTCGGCTGGCGGATCGTCGACACCAGCGAGACGCGGGTCACGCCAGATGCGTTCGCTTTGGTCGAAATCGTCTCGAGGATGCTGGGTGGACGGTCCATCATGAGGTTGAGGTGGTCGTCGGCCGATCGCCAGGCTGGATCGATCTGCTTGCGATCCACAAGGCGACGGGCAGTGCCTGCCTCGTTGAGGTCAAGATTGAGGTCGTCGATGTCGGCGAGCTCCAACGCCAGATCAGGTGGTACGAACGCGAAGCAACGCGTCTGGCCCGGCGGTTCGGGGCGACCCGATTCCCGGTCGTCTGCGCGCTTGTCCTGCTCGACTCGCAAGGCTGCGCACGTCGCCTGCGCGAGAACGTAGGAATCCTCAGTCCGAGCTTCCCTGTGCGAGCTGGTGCGCTTGAAGCGTGGCTGGCTGATCCCGCTGGAATGCCTCACCCTCAGGGGCTGGGGCTGGCGATGATCGATCCGATGAGCCGGCGCCGGAATTGGCTGCGCCCGACCGTCCTGGACGGGCGACGTCGGCCGCCGCGCTACGAGCATTACTCGGACTTCATGCGGAGGATTGCTCGGCGCCGTCCGCGGTAGGCGTCCCGGCCGCAGGAGGCGTCTCGGCGCCGCCGGATGCGCCGGAGTGGGGGTCGTCCGAGTCGAGGCGAAAGAAGACCCCGACGGCAAAAATGTGCGACCGGGCCATCCGGTACACGAGATTCCCGGGGAAGAGCTGCTGGTTCGTGGCAAGAATGGCCTGCGTCCGTTCCTCGCCCTCTGGCAGCCGCCGCCCGCGCACGTGTTCAGCCCGGCCATCCGGAGCAACCAGCTCGGCCGAACCCGCCGCTTCCAGGTTGCGCGTCCAGCCGACGTCGCCGTTCGGGTGACCGAGGTAGCGCCGGCCGTTTGTGCGCAGC
>DASXSA010000205.1:0-11246 GCA_036506235.1 Candidatus Limnocylindrales bacterium
GACCACGAGCTGGCTGCGCCCGCCGAACAAGTCCTCCAGGGACGCCTTGCCATGCTCACCCTCGAAGGTGTAGTCCTTGGACACGAGCTCCCATGGCAGCTCTCGGCGCTCGCGACTCAACTGGTCGCGCAGGCGCGTGAACTCCTTTTCTTTCGCCAAGTGCTTCTTGCGAGCCGCCACCCATTCGTCGTGTGAGACCACCTTGTGAGCTGCCATGTAAGTCCTCCTGACGCTCCACGATTGCAGACTGGAGGCGCCTCGCTGTTAGATTGATCTGCAACCCAGCGGTTGCAGTGTAGCCATGCCCGCCGGCTGCGTGCAACTATCGAGTTGCAGCTTATGCCTGGAGGTCGCCGTGGAAGTGCCTGACTCGATCGAACGAGAACTCATCTTGCCGGTGCCGCCGGCACGCGTCTGGGCCGCGCTGACTCGGCCCGACCAGCTCAGCGCCTGGTTCGGGACGCGGGCGACCATCGATCTGCGACCAGGCGGCGAGGTCGTCTTCACGTGGGACGGCTCGACTGGACCAAGTGGCACGAACCACGGCGTCATCGAGGCTGTTGAGCCGCCGAATCGCTTTGCGTTCCGCTGGCAATCCAGCCGGGATACCGCTCAGATGACACTCGTCGAGTTCACGCTCCAGCCTCATCCTGAAGGCACCCGGTTGCGCCTCGTTGAGTCAGGCTTTGCCAGCCTGCCACCAGAGCTCCGCGATGGCTGTCATGAGAGCAACACACGTGGCTGGCAGCGTGAGCTCGGCGAGCTGGCGCAGTATCTGGCCGTGCGATGATGCGGGAGGCTCCCGACGCGGTCTTCACCGCGCTCGCTGATCCCACCCGCCGCCGTGTGCTTCGCCTGGTGGCCGAGCGGGGTCCGACGTCGGCAACGCTCCTCGAGCGTGAGATGCCCGTCACTCGCCAGGCCATCGTGAAGCACCTGGTCGTGCTCAGCCGAGCCGGCCTCGTCACGGGCCAACGCACGGGTCAGGAAGTCCGCTACGGGCTCGTGCGGGAGCCGCTGGATGAGGCCTCGGAGTGGATTGCCGAGGTGGGTTCGCGCTGGGACGAACGACTGGCGCGGCTGCGTCAGGTCGTGCTCGACCAGAAGCCGGAGCGATCCTAGAGCAGCCCCGACGCTGCGGATGCCGCCGACCTGAGTCGGCCATTCCGGATCGGGTCGACCGTTACGAGGACGATCCGCCTCGCGTCGGGTCGATCTTTTCTTTGACCGCCATGAGGACGCGTGCGAACGCGGCACGGTCCTCATCGCTGGCGCCGCTCAGCAGGTCGGCGATCGACCGCCGGACCGACGCCATTTGCTGCTCCACGGTCGTCGAGCCGCCCGTGATTTCAATCATCGTCACCCGTCGGTCCGTCGGATGGTCAGCCCGGCGAACTAGCCCCTCGCCCTCAAGGGCGTCCACCAGCGCGGTCACATTTCGGGGCGTCACGCCCAACCGGTCCGCAAGATCCGCCATCTTGCGTGGCCCGTTGCAGTGAAGCTCGTTCAGGAGCCGCAGGCGGGCGACGCTCTCACCAGCGTTCGCGAACGAGGCCCGCTGCATCCAGGCGTCGAATGCGAGTACGAACTCCATGGTCGCATCCGCCAGGTCGAGCGGCGCGGGCGGCGCGGATTTAGGTGTTGCAGACATACACGGTGTGCCTGTATAGGATGTGCTCATACACGAGCACGCCGAGACAGCATACGCCGTCGCCGTCCCGTCCAAGGAGTTCCAGATGCGCGCATTCGTCGTTTCCGAATTCGGTGACACCGGCCACGTCGGGCAGAAGCCCAAGCCTGAAGCGGGGGAGGGCGAGCTCCTGGTTCGAGTCCGGGCGGCGGGCGTCAACGCGATGGACCCGATCTTCCGGGCGGGGTTCGCGAAGGACTTCATGGAGCACCGCTTCCCGCTGACGCCGGGTCTCGACTACGCCGGAACTGTCGAGGCAGTCGGTACCGGTGTCGAGGGCTTCCAGATCGACGACGAAGTCCTTGGGGCCGTCGGCAAGCCGTACGCCGGCGAGGGCTCCTTCGCCGAGTACGCCACGGTCAATGCAACCCTGGCGGCGCATCGCCCGTCGGGGCTCTCGCCCGAGGCCGCGGCCGGGCTGCCGACAGCCGGCGGCACGGCCCTCGCCGCCATCGACGCGCTAGACGCCAAGGCCGGCGACAAGATCGCGGTGATAGGGGCGGCCGGCGGTGTGGGCGGTTTCGCGGTCCAGCTGGGCGCACTTCGTGGCCTCGACGTTGTCGCCGTCACACGACCCGAACACGCGGCCTACGTTCGCGAGCTGGGCGCCTCCGATGTCATCGACTACACGGCGGCAACCGTGACCGAGCAGCTCCGCGCGAAGGCGCCAAACGGCCTCGCCGGGATCGTCGACCTATTCCACGACGCGCAGGGCCTGCTGGCGTTGGCGCCGGCAGTCCGACCTGGCGGCCGGATCGCGTCCCCGGCGGCGATGGGCATTGAAGAGGCTTTTGCGGGTCAGCCGGTCAGCGGCCACGCTGTCCGGGCGGCGACCGATCGCGTCGCCGAGCTCGCCGAGCTCGCCGGTTTGGGGCGGCTCAGAGTCGACGTCGAGGTCCTGCCGCTGGAACGCGGCGCCGAGGCGATCCATCGCCAGTCGACCCGGGGCAATCGCGGCAAGCTCGTCCTCGCCATCGGTTGAGCGCCGCAGGATCCACGACCACCGATCCATCGCTGGTGCGCCGCCGGCGCCGATGACCGTCATGCCGCGCCGCCGCGAGCGGTCTCGAGGCCGTCGAGCACCAGGTCCAGCCCGTACTCGAATTCATCCGCGTAGTCGTACCCGGGCTTCAGGACGTGCTCGCTAAGGAACTCCACCAGGTTCGGGTATTCGTTGACGGGAAAGGGCTCGAGCATGCTCTGGGCCACCGCGCCAATGTCGTCCGACGCATCGAACGGGAGGTTCATCTTCGTCAGGGCGAAGCCGTAGATGTAGCTGTCCAGGAGCGAGTAGGCATGGGCCGTCATCTCGACGCTGAAGCCCGCCGCCCGAAGCTTGCCGATGACCGCGTCGTGGTGCCGCAGGTTCGCCGGACCCGGGCTCCTTCGCGACTCCATCAGGCCGATCGCCCAGCGATGACGAGCCAGGACGCCCCGAAGCGACATCGCGCGCTGGCGCATGGCGTTCTTCCAGTCGGCACCGCCTGACGGCAGGCCGATCTCGCCGAAGACGACGTCGATCATCGCGTCGACGAGATCCTCCTTGCTGGCCACGTGGCGATAGAGCGCCATCGGCGCGACACCCAGCTCATCGGCCAGCGAGCGCATCGTCAGGGCCTCGAGCCCGCCCTGGTCGGCCCGACTGATCGCGGTCTGCAGCACAGGCTCCCTGCTCAGGCGGCGTCGCGGTCGCGATTCGGGCAGCGGTTCTGTTGCCATTCGCACGTCTCCTCGTTGGTGGCCGGCGGGGATTCGCCCTTGACAGCGTACATTGTACTCCGTAGTGTGTACGTGATACACACAGGGGCGTACGTGATAAGCAACACGTTTGGCAAGTGGGAGGATGACTGATGAAGGCGATCGTTCAGGAAAGGTACGGCTCGGCGGGAGTCCTGAAAGCAAGCGAGATAGATCCGCCCGCGATCGGGGACGACGAGGTACTCGTCCGCGTTCATGCAGCATCGATTCACCTGGGCGACTGGATCCTCATGACGGGGTCGCCGTTTGTCATGCGCTTCGCGACCGGCCTGCGGAGGCCCAGGAACCGCGTCCCGGGAACGGATATCTCGGGAACGGTGGAGGCGGTCGGCAAGGCTGTCGAGCGACTTCGACCAGGCGACGAGGTCTTCGGTTGGTGTTCAGGCGCCTTCGCCGAATACGCCGCGGCACCTGAAGAGCAGTTCCTCACGAAGCCGGCCAACCTCACATTCGAGCAGGCCGCGGCGGTGGGCGTGTCGGCGACGACCGCGCTCCAGCTGCTGCGCGACGACGGCAAGGTCGAACCGGGCCAGAAGATCTTGATCAATGGAGCGGCAGCTGGCGTGGGCACGTTTGCGGTCCAGATCGCGAAGGCATTCGGCGCCGAGGTCACCGGGGTGTGCAGCACGAGGAACGTGGACGTGGTCCGCTCGATCGGTGCCGACCATGTCATCGACTACACGAAGGAGGACTTCACCGCCGGCGGACCGCGTTACGACCTGATCCTCGACAACGTGGGCAACCACTCGATGGCCCGGACGCGGCGGGCGCTGACAGCGGGCGGGACGCTGATTTCGAACGGCGGCGGGCATGCCGGCGGCAAGCTCGGTCGAACGGTGCGGACCATGCTCGTCTCGATGTTCGTGCGCCAGCAAGCCAAACCGACGGTCAAGACGCAGAACCACGATGACCTCATTGCCCTGAGCGAGCTCGTTGAGGCCGGAAGGCTCAAGCCCGTCATCGGCGGGACCTATCCGCTGGGCGAGGCTCCCACGGCGATCGATCATGTCGCGGCTGGACACGCCCGGGGCACGGTCGTGCTTTCCGTCGCTTGAGCACTGAGGTCGCCGCGGCCTTCCTACTGATCGCAGTGCCGATCGCGTTCAACGCGGCATTCTTCGAACTGGGTCGAGTGTTCGATTACCCAGACATCCTGCGCAGGGAGCCCGAGGAAATCCTCCGGCGGTTCGAGGCCGGTGGCTCGGGCCTCCTGCTGCGCTGGCAGGCGCTCCTGGTCAGCGCCCTCGGGATGCTGCCATTGGTTGCGTTGCTTGCGGTCGTCCTGGCCGCGCCGCCGGCGCTTACCGCCCTCTCGATCACCATCGGGACGACGGCAGCACTCGTCCAGGCGCTCGGCATCGTTCGGTGGCCGTTCGCCGTGCCCGAGCTCGCGCGCCGCTACACCGCCGCGGACGGTCCCGGCGCTCCGGCCATCAGACGCTCAATCGAGATCACCTTCGCCACGCTCCATCGCCTCCTCGGGGTGGCCATCGGCGAGCACCTGGGATACCTGCTGACCGGGCTGTGGACCTTGCTGGTCGCCGCGTCGATCCTGTCGACCCCCGTGCTGCCGGGTTGGCTCGGCATTGCCGGCTTGCCGATCGGGGTCGCCCTGCTCATCGGTGCGCTCGAGTTCGTCGGGCCTAATGAGAGGGACGGCTGGCCGCTCGCAGGCATCATCGTGCCGGTCGCCTACATCGCCTGGTCGCTCTGGCTCATCGGCTTGGGCGTCTTCCTGCTCGTATGACGGACACCCTCGCGCACACGATCGCCGGTCGCGACAGGACCTTCGCCCGGATGGGGATCGTTCACCGGCGCGTACAATGCGATCGCGTAGCGATGCAACGCAAACGTGCGGTCGCCGTCTTCTCGAACATCGGCCCTGCGTCGTTCTCACCCAGTCTGTCGAGAGAACGGAGGGTCGTCATGGCGACCGGCACGATCAGGAAGCTCCTCCTCGAGCGCGGCTTCCGGTTCCGCGCGAACCCGGCATGATGTCCGGTCCCCTTCGGCCCAAGCTGTCCGTGCCCCCGGACCAGCCGCCAAAGCACGTCATCGAGGAGTACCGCCATCGGGCGCAGCAGGTGACCTGCGTGTGCGGCTGGCAGGGCAGCACTGCGGGCGATGGTGGCGGCCCCTCACCGTGGACGCTGCACGTGCGGCAGTACAAAGTGGGGCAGCGATGATGCCGAATCCGTTCGACGACCCGCCCAGGGAAGATCCGACGGCCTTCGACTGGGACTCGCCGCGCTGGCGAGAGAATGAGGCCGACCCGGGTGAGGTGGAGCGCCACCGGCGGTCCAGGATCGATGACCGGCCGCGACAGCGAGGCGTAGTCGATCAGGGCGGAAGCGTCTCGACGTCGTCAGGATCCGACGATTCCGAAGCGAACCCCCCGCCGTCGGACGAAGGGAGCGACGGCAAGGACTCGTCGCGGCGCGACCAGCAGCGGCCGCAGCAGAAGGACGGCGGTCGGTCGCCCGGAAGGTAGAGCGCAACACTCCACGGTTCGCAACAGCGGCGGGCCTGCCAGGCTGATCAGGCGAGACCGGCGAGCGCCATCGCCTCCGCTCGATTTCGGCAGCCGCGCAACGCGACGACACGGCCCGCACGGAAGGTCAGCACGTCCACGTTCCGATCATCGGCCTGACGAACGCGGAAGGCATCGAGTCCCGGCGTGTGAGTGACGATCACGACCTTGTCGCCATTCCCGATCACGTCCTCGAGCTCGCTCCGTAGACCCTGGGCCTGCTGACGCTCGAGGGCGTGTTCGAACTCGTGCCGACCGTGACAGACCTGCGGCTCGGGATCGGCTTCGGAGGGATCGAGATACGTCCACTCCAGATCTGGGTCGACCAGGTCGAGGATCTGCGCCAGATTGCCACTGACGTATTGCTCGTACGCACGTCTGACGAGCTCACTGTTGTCGACTGTCACTCGGTCACGATATCGCGCTGGAAGTAGGGGTGCCTTGAGGGCCCGTTGACAGATCACCTGCAGGCATATAATATGCGCGCATATCAGTAGTGGCCCGAAGGAGAACGCCATGTGGACCGCCGAATACAGGATCGAGATCAACGCAGCGCCAGACGTGATCAACGGCTTGTTCGCCGATACGGCCCGATGGCCCGAATGGAATGCCGGAACCGAACGGGTCGAGCTCGACGGCCCGTTCGCAGCAGGAACGACCGCGCGCATGAAGATACCCGGTGAGCAGTCGCTCACGTTCCGGCTGGTGTCGGTCGGCCCGGACGGGTTCGAGGACGAGACGCCGATCCCGGAGGCGGGCATCGTCGTTCGGGTCCGGCACACGATCGAGGCGCTCGACGACCGGCGGTCGCAAGTCGCCTATCGCGCCACGGTCGAGGGGCCGAACGCCGACCAGCTTGGGCCCGAGATCGGCACTCAGGTGACCGCCGACTTCCCGGATGTCCTTGCCGCGCTCAAGAGTCGTGCGGAGGCAGCATCGGCCCGATGACGACCGACAGGGGACTACAGGGCAGCGCGCCTGCAGACACGGAACAGGGACGCCCGGAGTCTCTCGAACCGCGCGATAGCGCGGGCTTTCTGCTCTGGCGCGTCTCGCTGCGCTGGCAGCGGCTGATGACCGCGACGCTCCGCCCGTTCGGGCTGACCCACGTCCAGTTCGTCCTGCTCGCAAGCCTGTGGTGGCTCACCGAAAAGGCTGGCGAGCAGCCGAGTCAGCGCCAACTCGCCGAGTTCGCCGCGACCGACCCGATGATGACCTCGCAGGTCCTGCGCACGCTCGAGGCGAAGGGCCTGGTCCAGCGATCGGCGAACCCGAGTGACTCCCGGGCGCGCCGACTGGCGGTGACAGCGGCTGGCTCAAAGCTGGCGCGCACGGCGATCGGCAACGTCGAGGCAGCCGACCGGACGTTCTTCGAGCGGACGCTCGACGATCGGGCCCTTGTCCAGCACCTGCGGCTTCTCGCGACGTAGTCTCCGACCGGGTGAGGACGATGCTGGCCCGCATTCTGGACATCGGCTCCGACGCTGCCGACGAGCCGGACCTTCGGGTGCGCAAGCGGACGGCTGTCGCGACGGCCCTGATCTTCATCGCAGTCGCCGTGATCCTGGGCATCGTCGATCTCGCGGTCGGGGAGCCGACGTTCGCCGGGCTCGCCCTGGTCCAGATCTTCGCCTTCGCAGTGGCCCTGCTCCTGTTCCGCAGGAGCCATCACCTGGCGCCACTCGTCGCGACGATGACCGTCGTCGGACTTCTCCTTCTCTTCCTCAGCTTGATCCCGTCGGGTGGGTTGTCGTTCGGAGCTGCGGATCTCGTGTGGATCGTTCTCGTGCCACTCGGCGCGGTGCTGTTTCTTGGCCCGCGCGCCGCCCTCCCGGCGCTCGGCACGGTCGTCCTCGTCGTTCTCGCGGCGGTGCTCATCGATCCATTCATCCGGGCGACGCCGCGCGAGCCGTCGGCGGCGCGACTCCTCTTCATCGCGATCGACCTCCTCGTGCCGACCGCGCTCGCGCTCGGCCTCGTCGTGTTCATCGACGGTGAGCGCGTCCGCGCCAAGGCTCAGGCAGAAACGCTGTTGCTCAACATCCTGCCGCGGTCGATCGCCGATCGGCTCAATGCCGGCGAACGAGTCATCGCCGATCACTGCGACGGCGTCACGATCCTCTTCGCCGACCTGGTGAACTTCACTCCGCTCGCCGCGCGCGAGGCGCCCGATCGGGTCGTCAATCTCCTGAATCAAATCTTCAGCAGCTTCGACACCCTGGCCGAGCGATACGGTCTGGAGAAGATCAAGACGATCGGCGACGCGTACATGGCCGCGGCTGGGGTTCCCGTGCCCCGGCCCGACCACGCCACCGTCGCGGTCGACATGGCCGTCGCGATGCACGCGGCGATCCGCTCCATTCGCCCGGCCGGAGATGGGAAGGCCCCTCGATTGAGAATTGGCATCGCCTCGGGCACGGCGGTCGCGGGGGTGATCGGCCATCGAAAGTTCAGCTACGACCTGTGGGGCGACGCGGTCAACCTCGCCAGCAGGATGGAGTCGACGGGCGTGCCGGGCACGATCCAGGTCGCGGAGTCGACATGGCGGCTCTGCGCGAATCGCTATCCGTTCACGACGCACGAGGTCGAAGCGAAGGGCCTGGGCACCCTGACGACGTATCTGCTCGATCCAGCTGCAATCCAGGAGCGGCGCGGGCTGGGCGCCTGAGCAACGGAGGCGAATCTTTGGACGCGACAGTCGTCGACTGGCTGCTGGACTCGGATCCGGCAATTCGCTGGCAGGTCTCGCGCGACCTGGTCGACGCCCCCACTGAAGTCGTGGCCGCCGAGCGTGCCCGGGTCGCGACCGATGGTTGGGGCGCCCGGTTGCTCGCGCTCCAGGGTCCCGAGGGCACGTGGGCGGGTGCGGGGCTGTTCCCGGAGTACACATCGACGTGCTGGTCGCTCATGCAGCTGCGCGAGTTCGGACTCGAGCCGAGCGCGGACGAGACGCGTCACGCGATCGCTCTGGTCCGTGAGCACGGCCGCTGGGAGCACGCCGGCCAGCCATTCTTCGAAGGCGAGGTCGAGCCCTGCATCAACGGGAAGGTGGTCGCCTTCGGCGCTTACTTCGGGGTCGACGTGACCCCGATCGTCGACCGCCTGCTTGGCGAGCAGATGGAGGACGGCGGCTGGAACTGCGAACAGGAGAACGGCTCGACTCGAGGCTCATTCCACAGCACGATCGCGGTGCTGGAGGGCCTGCTCGAGCACGAACGGGCAACCGGTGGCACATCGGCCTCGCTGGTGGCCCGTCTCCGGGGCCAGGACTATCTCCTGGAGCGTCGCCTCCTGCGCCGAAAGTCGACCGGCGAGCTGATCGACCCGAGCTTCAGCCAGTTCTCGTTCCCGACCTTCTACTTCTACGACGCCCTCCGCGGCCTCGACTACCTACGAGATGCCGGCGCAAGACCCGACGAGCGTGTCGCGGAGGCCGTCGGCCTCATCGAGTCCAAGCGCGACACGGACGGTCGCTGGCCGCTCGAGAACGACCATCCGGGCAAGCGTCATTTCCCGATCGACGAGGGCGAGGGTCGACCCAGCCGCTGGAACACCCTCCGGGCTCTGAGGGTCCTGCGCTGGGTTGGCCAGGACGACGGTCTCGCGATCGAATAGGATCGTCGGCTTTAATGCGGGACGAGCAGCTCTGAGGGCTGAGATCGAAGGCGGTATACGCCGACCGCCGTGCGCGTCGCCTCCGGCATCGCCGCGCGCAGTTCCCTGCGCGAGGCGACGCCGAGCTTTGCAAACACTTTCCGAAGGTGCCACTCAACCGTTCGCGGGCTGAGGAACAACTGCGCCCCGATCTCGGGATTCGTCCGCCCGTCGCTCGCGAGCCGGGCGATCTGGACCTCCTGCGGCGTCAGGTCATCGAGGGTCTCCACCGTGCGCTTGCGGACTGTCTCACCGGTTGCCAGGAGCTCACGACGCGCCCGCTCGGCGAACGCCTCCATGCCGATCGCGTGGAACATCTCGTAGGCGGTGCGCAGGTGTTGGCGGGCGTCGATGCGTCGCGCCTCGCGGCGCAGCCACTCCCCGTACAGCAGATGCGCGCGACCGAGGTCCGGTCTGAGCTGGCTCCGCTGAAGGCGGTCGATCGCTTCGCGAAAGAGAGCTTCCGCGTCGGGTCCGTCGCTCAGTAGTGCCCGGCAGCGCGCCTCGATACCACGCGCGAAATTGGTGTCGCAGGGTTCGGTCGTCTTCTCGAGCCGCTCGAACCCCTTGCGTGCGAGTGCGACGTCACCGGTGCGCACGGCCGCCTCGACCAGCTCTGGCAGTGCGAACATCGACATCCACGGGTTGAGGGGATCCGACGTGGCTTGGCGGGCCGCCGCGGCCGCCACCTCGTAGCGGCCGAGGCCGTTGAACAGAACGGCGGTCGCCCAGCGCCCATAGGCGTCCGCCATCCCCTCCCCATCGGACGCGGCCCGCTCGATCGCGCTCGCGATCCGGGCCACGGCCTCGGCTTCCCTTCCCTCGAGCGCCATCACTCTCAGCTCGGCGTAGGGCGGATAGCGGACCCCCGTTGCCGCGGCAACGCTGTCGCTCTCCGCGATGAGCGAGCGAGCGCCAGCAAAGTCACCCATCCAGATGCGCACGGTGGCCAGCTGGAAGAGCTGAAGCGGCAGCAGCGCCAGGGCTCCGGCATCGCGGACGAGCTGGACCTGACGCTCCGAAATCGCGAGCATTCCTTCGAAGTCCCACCTCAGGCCGCTGGCTGTCCTGGCCGCCCAACCCCAGTGGAGCACGTCGGCGACGGAGATTTCGGAGACTGCCTCCGAGGCGCGCTGCAGTGAGGAAATCGCGGCCGCGTGGCCGTCCGTGATCACGAGAGCAAGGCCGTCGAGCAGGAGGTCGACGGGACGGGGAGCACCCGAGGGTGGTGGGAGGGCCCTGACGGCGTGGCAGATCTCGAGGAGGACAACCTGTCCGCCCAGATGCCCGGCAACGCTGGCCGCATTCCAGGCGGTCAGGTAGGTCTCGCGGGCCAACTCGATGTCGAAAGGCTCAATCCGTTTCGCTGCCCTGAACAACAGCCAGGCCGCATCACCGGCAGGTCCTGAAGCGAAGGCGACGTCCGCGCGGACCAGGTCCACCCGAGCACGTGAGAACTCGTCGAGGGGGCCGGCCTCTGCCGCCGCGAGCAGCCTGAGCGCCGCGTCGAATGCACCGGCCTGAAGGCTCGCCTCTGCCGCGGCCAGCGCGCGCACGCCTCGGCGGCGAGGGTCGGGCGTGAGCGCGACGGCTCGGCGCAGGAATGCGGCCGAA
>DASXSA010000206.1:0-6426 GCA_036506235.1 Candidatus Limnocylindrales bacterium
CATCGCCGGACTCGGCGACCGCCTCAACGACATCCTGGCCCTTGGGAGCGGGCAGCTCCACCACCAGGTCCGCTGAGGTGTCGTAGCGCTCCGAGGTGGTCAGGAAAATCACCTGGAAGTCGGACGCGAGATCGCGCAGCAGCTCGAGTGAACGGAGTGCGCGCGCGTCGTCGAACGTGACGAAGGGATCGTCGAAGATCAGCGGCGGGCGCCGGTCGCGGGTCAACAGCCGGACGAGACCGATTCGGGCCGTGAGATACAGCTGGTCGAGCGTCCCCTGCGACAGCTCCGAGGTCACGGCCCAGTCGCCCTTCTCGGGCGCGAACAGCGAGATGTCGAGGGTCCGGTCGTCGACCTGGACGCGCCGGTAACGCCCATCCGTCACCCGTGCCAGGTCGCCGACCATCCTTTTCTCAAGGAAGCGCGTCGCCGTTCGCATCGTGGCGCGCTCGGCGTCGTCGATCGCCTGGAGTGTCAGCCGGTAGACCCGCTCCCGGCGCTGCAGGCTTGCGAGGCCCTCGCGCGCAGCCTCCAGTCGTTCTGCGGCGCCCGCAACGGCCTCCGCGTCGACGGTGTTGGCCTCGACTCGCGCCCGCGCGTTCGCCTCGTCGTCACGGGTGCGGTCGACGACGCCCTCCTGGTCCCGTACTTCGACTTCGAGTCGCTCGCGGGCCCGCGGCTCCTTGGCGATGGGACCGAGGGCCTCGAGGGCGTGGGTCTTCTGTTCCACATCGAGCGCCGCCGCGTCCCGGAGCGGCGCCAGCGTGTCGAGGGGCTCCTTGCCAACGAGGCCTTCGAGCTGGCCGGTCAGCCGCTGAATCAGCTGGACGTGCTCCTCCTCGCGATGGAGGAGATCTTCCGCGGCGTCCACGTCCTCCAGGCCCAGCGCTTCGAGCTGAGTCGCGGTCTCCGCCTGCGCCTCCTTGAGCTCCTGCTCCATATGCGAGCGGCCGCGAAGTCGGCGGTCGATTTCCGCGTAGCGCAGCTCGGCCTGCCGTCGGAGGTCGCTCGCAATGCGTCGCTGGCGGATCCCCAGGTAGGCCAGGATGGCGCCCAGGGCGACAGCGGCGACACCGGTGACGAGTGGAACCGGGTCGGCCCCGGCCAGGATTCGGTTGTAGGCGAAGAAGACCAGGTAGGCGATGAACGCCACACCTCCGATGATCAGGGCGGTGGCGGCGAGCCCGATCGGCCGCCAGGTGTTTGTGGCCTCCTTCACGTCGAAGTGGACGTCGACCTCGCCCTCGAGCGCAGAGGTCAACTCGCGAATGCGCGTATCCAGCGTTCGCAGCCGGGTCACGATCTGCCGCAGGACGGTGAGCGGGTTCGCGGAGGGATGCGCGTCGTGCAGCTTCGCGAGCTGCTCCGAGACCTCGACGGCCGTCTTGTAGCGCTCGAACCGTTCGCGGGCGGCATCGCGCTCGGCGTGCAGTCGCTCGGCCTGACGGGCCTTCTCAAGCATCGCGCGCCGCTCGGCGAGATCGGACTCCTCGCGAGCGCGGCGGTCCCTGGCTTCGGCAAGCGCGTCGCGGTCTTCCTCGAGCTGCGCCAGTCCCTCCTCGCCTGCCGCGACGCTCGCCTCCAGCTCGGCGACGGTTTCGCCGGCCTCCTTGAGTCGCCCGGGGAACTTGTCGCCGCCCTTGGTCAGGTCGTGGATGGCCCGCTCGAGCTTCTTGCGGGCGGCCGACGTGCCACGGTCGGCTCCGCTGATCGAGGCCTGGAGACGGTCGCGCAGGGCGGCCTCGTCGCGCGCGAGGTCGGCGACCTCGTGGTGGCGGACCGACGCGGTGGACCGGAAGAACGCCTCGGTCGGGATGCCGGTCAGTTCGGCGAGCGTCTCGTCGGCCTTCGCGGGGTCGGTGATGACGTCCCCGTTGAGCTCGAGGCGGACCGTCCCCTTCGGCCCGAGGAACGACTTTTCCAGGACGCCCTTCCGCGTTCCTTCATCGTCCTCCGTCGTGAACTCGAGTCGGATGACCGGCCGGGCGTCGGGCTGGGCATCCCATGGCCGGTGAGACTCGAGGTCACCGTTCGTCGACGTCACCTTCCGTGTGAGTGCCAGCTCGAGTGCCCGCTGGATCGTCGTCTTGCCGGCCTCGTTCGGGCCGCGGACGACCGTGAGGCCTGGCGCGAAATCCATGTCCAGGTCACGGTAGCGGCGCATGTCGCGGATCTGGCAACGGGTGATCCTCACAGCGTCACCTCGTGGCCTGTCAGCAGCAGCCGGCCGAGGCGCAGGGAATCACGCAGCTCACCTGCCTCGCTCTGGTCGGGCGCCTTCTCGCTCTCGGCGATGCGGGCTTCCATGTTTCGAATGAAGGCGCCGAGGATCGTGTCCGGCGGCGGCAGCGGCCCCTCGGTGAGCGCCGCCATCGAGGCATCGCGCACGCGGATCCGGAGGAACCGGCCGGCCAGCTCACTCTCGACCTCGTCGAGATGGACGTCCAGGTCGTCGGCGCGCACGCCGGTCAACCGGACGTCGAATACCAGGTCGGGGTCGGCCTTCGCGGCCAGCTGTTCGATGAGCGCAGGCTGACTCGGTAGCCGGCCCGCGTCGATGTCGAGCTTCTCGAAGCGTGTCCGGCCGACAACCCGCTCCTCGATCGCGACCGTCCTGTTGTCGCCGTGCTTGTCGAGCGTCACGAGCAGGACCTTGCCCGCGCCGTCCTGGCCGATCGCCACCGACTCCGGCGCCCCGCTGTAGGCAAACGCCACATCCCCCGCCTTCCCGCTCTGCGCAGAGTGCCAGTGCCCCAGCGCAAGGTAGTCGAGGCCGGACAGGCTGATCTCATCCCGCGTGACGACGACCTCATCGCCGTCGGTCCGTCCGGGGATCGCGACGGCTCCGTGAACGACCCCGATCCGCCACGTCGGCGCGTCCTCAGGGAGCTGGAAGTCGGCGAGTGGACTCTGGGGCGCGCGCTTGGTCGCGAAGACCCGGCTGTACACCGCCGCGTCGAGGGCCTTGAAGGCGACCGAGCGCCGATCCGGGGTGAGAACGACGATCCGGTCGGTGTCCGCGGGCAGACCGGCGAACGCTGGCAGGTCATACGCCCGGTATACGGACGCCCGGTCGTATACGTCGTGCGTGCCCGGGATGATCACCGTCCGAATCGCGGCTTCGGCGAGCCGTCCGAATTCCTTGGCGACGCGCTCGACGGATCGTCTTGGCTGCGTGTTGGAGTCGAACAGGTCGCCCGCGATCAGGAAGAGGTCGACCTTCTCGGCAAGCGCGAGGTCAACGCTCGCCCGGAAGGCATCGAACTGCCGCTCGCGCTGGGCCGTCGCCTGCTCACCAAGGTCCGCATGGCGCGCACCAAGGTGGACATCCGCAGTGTGCAGGAGTCGAAGCATCGGCCGGGCGCGTCTCCCTCTGTATCACTCGACCACCTGCCCGAGCCGGAGCGCCCTCCCCTCGGCGAGCCCGCGTATCGACTCGCCTCGGTTCCGGTGCGAGCGAGGTGCCCCCATTGGCCTCGCTCGCCCGACCCGAGCATCGGCCCGCATTGTGACAGGTTGATCGGCACGGCTGCGACCGGTAAACGAGGGATTTCACCGTTTGCTACCGCAAGGCCGAACCCGGGCCAGGGTGGTATCCTGCGGCCGCAAATTCACCGGTGCGCCCGCAACAGGGTCCTTGTCATCGGCATCTGGGTCGTGCGGGCCCCCGGAATCCTCCCCGGCCTCGCCGTCCCGCCGCGGACACCCCTGCGAGGGACGCGCCATCGCATCACACGCGCTTGGGAGGCACCCCGTGACGTACACCGATCGAACCCTGAACTGCGTCGACTGTGGCGTGGAGTTCATCCACTCCGCCGCCGACCAGGAGTTCTACGCGCAGAAGGGGTTCGCCTCCGAGCCGAAGCGCTGCACGAGCTGCCGAGCCAGCCGCCGTGCGGCCCGCGAGACCGGCTACGACCTTCGCGACATTGGCGGTCCGCGCGGCTACGAGCGCGGCGACGACCGCCCGATCCGCGAATACTTCGCGGTGATCTGCTCATCCTGCGGCAACCAGGCCCAGGTCCCGTTCAAGCCCCGCATGGACCGGCCGGTGTACTGCTCGGACTGCTTCCGCACCGTCAAGACCTAGGCCGTCGGCCGATGGCTCGCACGGGCGTCGGCTCGAACTTAGGTAGATGACCGCCCGGGGGAGTCGGCTCACGGACAGCGCAGGAACCGTCCAGAAAGCGGCGATGGCCGGTCGTTCCAGCTGACCTGACAAGCACGGTCACCCGTGCCAGTTCGATCAGCGGCCCTTCCGGCCTTCGCGCACGAGTGTCGACGGTGCCGGCCGTCTCGTCTCGTTACCCATCGATACCGGCGATGGGTCGCGCGGGTTCAGTGAGAACTCAGCGCAACCCATTCGAGCGGGGGTCTCTCGGCGCGCCGATCAGAGCCGCAAGCCCTCGCCAGCCCGTGGGAGAGGCGCCCGTCCCGAGGGCGCGGCGATCAGAGCCGGAAGCTCTCGCCGGCCCGGTGTCGCTGGCGTTGTCGACCTCGCCAGACCGTCACCCGAGCCTCGCCGTGCACCTGCCAGCCTCCGTCCCGCCCGACCAATGCCGTCCGTTCGTCGATCCCCAGTACCACCGTCCCCGACGGCGCCTGGAGCGCCATGAGCGCGGTGAATGGCTCAGGCCAGGCGTTGTAGTGCGGGAGCACCGTGGTTCCTGGAACGACTCCAAGGGCGGCCCGCCAGTGGAGCGGCCACGGCAGCATCAAACGTCGCAGGCTCAACTGGCAGCCACCCAACACCATCGCGCCCGCCGAGCAGCCGGCCAGCACGGCGCCCCGCTCGTTGGCCGCCAGCGCCGCCGACCACACGGCACTTTCCGACAACGCGTCGAGCAGGTATCCCGGCTTTCCCCCTGAAAAGTAGATGAGGTCGGCCTCGCCCACGGCCTGGGCGTTCGCGGGGTCGTCGGCCTCTTCCCTGCTCCGAACGAGAACCGCTTCCACTTCTGCGCCAATCGAGGTGAAGTGCTCGACGCCCAGCGACGCCCAGCGCTGGAAGATCTCTTCGCCGTCCGGGTACGACGCGGTCGGGACGATCGCAACACGCGGCCTGTCCGAGCCGCTGGCATCCAGCAATCCGCGATCGAACGCGGCCATCTCCGGCAGGAATTCGCCGGCTCCGATCAAGGCCACGCTTCCGCGCATCGCCGCGGAGTCTACGAGGGATGCGACGCGGGGACAGGACGCCGAAATCGCCCGCGGACGAGCATGCCGCTCACGCGGCCCCATGCGCGACTTGTGTCCGGAGCGGTCTGGCGGCGACCATGCGCGGCATGACCGTGAAGCGACGCTGGACGATGGTTGCCGTCATCCTCGGCTCGGCGATCGTGTTCCTGGACGGCACCGTCGTGAACGTCGCCCTGCCGAAGATCGGGCGCGAGCTGCCGGCGACCGTCATCGGCGTCCTCGAGGGCCAGACCTACGTCAACAGCGGCTACCTGGCGACCCTGTCGGCGCTCCTGATCCTGTCGGGCGCGCTGAACGACTTCTACGGCCGCCGCCGGATGTTCGCGATCGGGCTGGTCGGTTTCGGGGTGACGTCGGTCCTGTGCGGGCTGGCGCCCAGCCTCGAGCTCCTGGTGCTGTTCCGGGTATTCCAGGGAGCGGCGGGGGCGGTGCTCGTGCCGGGCTCGCTTTCGATCATTACCGCGACCTTCGATGGTGCGGCCCGAGCCAGGGCATTCGGGATCTGGGCGGCCGCGACCTCGGCCACCACGACGCTCGGACCCATCCTGGGCGGCTTCCTCGTCGACACGCTCTCCTGGCGGGTCGCCTTTCTGATCAACGTTCCGCTTGTCGTCCTGGGGCTGTACGCCACGCTCGCCCACATGGACGAAACGCGGGACGAGAGTGCCTCCGGACGATTCGACTGGCTGGGCGCGTTCGTGATCGCGGTGGCCGTCGGCGGTCTCGCATTCGGGGCCATCCACGGGCAGGAAACGCAATGGACCGACCCGAGCGCGTTCATCGCCCTGGCGATCGGCGCCGTCGCGCTGGTCGCGTTCCCGTTCCTGATGGCCAGCCGCCCGCACCCGCTCGTGCCGCTCAGCCTGTTCAAGTCGCGAGCGTTCGCGATCATCAATCTGTCGACGTTCCTGATCTACGGCGCGCTGTACGTCGGATTCGCGTTCACTGCCCTGTTCCTGCAGAACGTGTTGGGTTACACAGCGTTTGCCGCCGGGATCGCCGGATTGCCCGTTGGGCTTTGCCTGACGTTCCTGTCGACGAGGATCGGGACCCTGGCGGGACGGATGGGCAGCCGAATCTTCCTGGCGGTCGGCCCGATCCTCATGGCGATCGCGTCGCTCTGGCTGGTGCGCATCCCGCCGTCGTCAGCTCCGTGGCTGGCGCAGGCGGACAAGCCGGCGACCCTGCTGCCGCCGACCAGCTACCTCATCGACTACCTCCCCTACA
>DASXSA010000207.1:0-2023 GCA_036506235.1 Candidatus Limnocylindrales bacterium
GCCGAGGCGATCTGGCCGTTCCTCGGCACCGGCAGCATGGGACTCCTCCAGGGGATCTACGGCGCCGGACGCCGGCTGTGGAACGTGCTGGGCACGTCCCGTCACGTGGTGACGATCTGCACGATCGCGGGCGGGTTCGGCACCGGCTACACGCTGGGTGACAACCGCGTGGGGATGGACCCGGAGAACCTTCGCTTCTCGAAGCTGATCGTGCTCTGGGGCGCGAACGTGCTCTCGACGAACCCCCACCTGTGGCGAAGCGTCCTGGAGGCGCGCCGTAATGGCGCCGAGGTCGTCGCCATCGACCCGATCCGGACGCGGACGGCCGCGGCGAGCGACTGGCACCTCGCGCCGATACCGGGCACCGACGCTGCCCTCGCGCTCTCCCTGCTGCACGTCGTGCTGGCCGAAGGCGGGGAAGACCAGGAATTCATCGACCGCGCCACCGTCGGGTGGGAGGCGTTTCGCGAGCGCATCCTCGAGTTCCCGCCGTCGCGGGCGACCGACATCACCGGGCTTCCCGTGGAGTCCATCGCCCATCTGGGCCAGCGACTGGCCGAGCGGAGGCCGACCGGCATTCGCATCGGCATCGGCCTCCAGCGCCACGGCGGCGGAGGAATGGCGGTGCGGACGATCACCTGCATTCCCGGCGTCACCGGCGACTGGCGCTACGCGGGCGGCGGCGTCTGTTACGACACGCGCGGCTTCTACGGCCTGAACTGGCCCGCCCTGTGGCGCGACGACCTCCGGCCGCGCCCGACGCGTGAGCTGCACATGACGCGCCTCGGGGAAGGGCTGCTCGAGACCGACGGTCCGCCGGTCAAGGCCTTGTTCGTGTACGCCAGCAATCCCGCGGCGAGCGTTCCGCATCAGACGAAGGTCCGGCGCGGCCTGGCCCGCGACGACCTGTTCACGGTCGTGGTCGAGCACTTCCTGACCGACACCGCTCGCTACGCCGATATCGTGCTCCCTGCGACCATGCAGATCGAGCACCGCGACCTGCTGATCGCGTACGGGCACTTGTATCTGGCCTGGAACGAGCCCGCGGCGCCGCCTCCGGGCGAGTGCCTGCCCACGACGGAGATCTTTCGTCGCCTCGCGCGCAGGATGGGCCTCGAGGCGGCACCGCTCTACGACAGCGACGAGACCATGGCGCGGCAGGTCCTGGACAGCGGACATCCGTCACTCTGCGGCATCACGCTCGAGGAGCTCAGAGCCCGCGGCTGGATGCGGCTCCGCTATCCCGATCCGTTCGTGCCTTTCGCGGCCGGCTTTCCGACCCCGTCCGGCAAGCTGGAGCTGGTCTCCGAACGGATGGCGCAGGCCGGACTCGATCCGCTCGCCGGCTACACGCCCGCGCACGAGACGTCGCAGCGAGACACCGCGCTGGCCCGCGACTACCCGCTCGCCCTCCTCACGCCGGCCAATCACTTCTTCCTGAACTCGCTCTTCGCCAACGTGCCGCGCCAGCAGCGGAGGGCGGGCGCGGCCACGGTCGTCATCCATCCCGACGACGCCGTGCCCCGGGGCATCGCGACCGGAGACGAAGTGCGCGTCGCCAACGCTCGGGGCTCGTTCGTCGCCATCGCCGACGTGAGCGATCGCGTTCGCCCGGGAGTGGTGGCCAGCCCGAAAGGGCGATGGCCAGGTCATGCGAAGGAGGGCACGAACGTCAATGCGACCGTCGACGAGCGCGACTCCGACATGGGCGGCGGCGCCGTCTACCACGACAACTGCGTGCGCGTCGACAAGTTGCGTTCGTCCTCCACGGGTCCATCGCCGTTGTAGAGCGGCGCCAGATGGATTCCATGGCGTGCGGCAATCGTCTCGATCTCCTCGACGCGCTCCTGAGTGATGGACCCTCTTCCCCGGGAGAAAGGTTCGAACCGGCGCTCCAGGGCAAGAGCCATGCCTTCCAGTAGACATCCATGGACCACATCGGGGAACGGATGCCGATTCAGGATTCCACGAAAATCCGGGGCAAATCTCAATCCGCCCGTGACCTGTCCCAGACCGCCAAAGA
>DASXSA010000208.1:0-4809 GCA_036506235.1 Candidatus Limnocylindrales bacterium
TGCTGGAGCGGCAGCCCGTGATGGATCGTCGAGGTCCAGTTCTGGTCCGGCCACCATCGGCCCTGGCTGTCGCTGATGGCGACGAGCGGAATGTCGCGGAACTCCTGGAGCAGGCTCGGGATCCCCATGGTGTCGAGCCTGCCGTGAAGCGTCGTGACGACCGGGCGCGGAGAGTAGCGGGCGAACAGGAAGCCGAGCGCCTCGAGGTGCGAATGGATGACATCGAACTCGGCGGCGCGCTCCCACGCGCGTGCGAGCGTGATGTTGATGAACGAGGAGACCTCGCCGTGGTAGCCGGCTGACCACAGGCTGCGCGCCGGCGTCGCGACGATCTCGCAGTCCACGGTTGAGTCACCGGGCCCGAAGAGCGTTATGGCATGGCCACGCCTCGCGAGCTCGTCAATGAGCGCCGCGATGACCCGCTCGGTTCCCGCGTAGGTCGGAGGTGGGACGGGCAGCATCGGCGGCGCCAGCATCGCGATCCGAAGGCTGGCGGAGCGATTCACCAACAGAGTAGAGCCCGGAGGGCCTGCGATCGGCTACGCCAGTAGTCTCAGAAGGGTTGCGGTTGAGTGGCAGTGAACACTGCCGCAGCGCCGCAAGCCGGCGCTAGCGGTCGGGCCCGAACAGGATCGACAGCCAGGACTCGAGCGGCGAGCGCGTCTGCCTGATCGCCCCAAGCCTTACGGCGGCGGATCCAGGCGACGTAGCTGACAAGGCCGGAGCGTCCGGGCTGAGGGTGAATGGACGATCGTGCTCGTCACCCAGCCGGTACGCGTGCGCCTGCTGGCTGATGTAGGCCTGCTTCTGGATCAACAAGAGCTCCTGCTGGAGCGCCGCAATCTCGGTCTGCATCGCCGCGTTCTCCGCACGGCGCTGATCGACCTGGCCTGACTTCGCCGAGGCGTCGCCGACCTGCCGCGCGAACACGAGCACGATCCATGCCGTGAACGCGGCCGCCGCAATCCAGCCTGCCCGACGGCGAGTGATGCCCGCGATCGCGAGCCCGTCGAGCGCGAAGGCCTGGCCGCTCCCCTGGTTTGAGTCCGATGTTGCCGACGCCCCGTCTTCGGCGGACTCCGGCGTCGCGTCGGGGTCACTCGGCGCGGGTTTGAGGCCGTCGGCTGCGGGATCGGGCTGCCGGGTGCGGCTTCGGCGCCTCCGATCGGACATTCCCGGCAGGGTAGCTGCCCGCAGCTGACGTGTCAAATCGGCGGGGATCGCGCTGGGAGCGTGCCAGGGTAGCTGGCACGCATGGGCACGAGCCTTGGGCCGATGGACCAAACCGAACAGATGTACGATTTGTCGGGAAACAGAGGAGGCGCGATGCGGCACTACTCGCCGGCCTCGACCGACACGGTCCTACAGAACCTGCTCGAGGAGCCGTCGATCGCCCGCGGGGTCGTCCACCACGCGACCATCGCGAGCCGACCCGGCCGCTACTCCGACCTGCCGCCCTGGCTCGACGAGCGCATACGTACGGGTCTCGCCAGTCGCGGCATCGAGCGGCTGTATCGCCACCAGGCGTTGGCCGTGGAAGCGATTCGTGCCGGCGAGGACGTGGTCGTCGTTACGCCGACTGCGTCAGGCAAGAGCCTGTGCTACACCCTCCCGATCCTGCAAGCCGTCGCCGATGACCCGTCGGCGCGTGCGCTGTGCCTGTTCCCGACCAAGGCGCTTGGTCACGACCAGGTCGCGGAGTTCTCCGCGCTCTCGGCGGCGTCGGGCCTGGCAATCTCAACGGCCACCTACGACGGCGACACTCCGGCCCCGATCCGCTCAGCGATCAGAACGGCCGGGCAGGTCGTCGCGACCAACCCGGACATGCTCCACGCGGCGATCCTGCCGCACCACACAAAGTGGTTCCAGCTCTTCGAGCAGCTGCGAATCATCGTCGTCGACGAGCTTCATACCTATCGGGGCGTCTTCGGCAGCCACGTAGCCAACGTTCTTCGGCGGCTCCTCCGGCTGTGCGACCACTACGGGAGTCGCCCGGTCATCGTGTGCTGCTCGGCGACGATCGCCAACCCGGCGGAGCTGGCTCGGACGCTGACGGGTCGGCCGGCGCGGCTGGTCGACGAGAACGGTGCCCCGTCCGGGGACCGCCACGTCCTGCTTGTCGACCCGCCCTTGCTCGAGGCTTCAACCGGCGTTCGCGCCTCGGCCTTGACGCTCTCCCAGCGCTGGGCCCTGCCGTTCCTGCGCGCGGGCCGCCAGACGATCGTGTTCGGCCGCTCCCGTACCGCGGTCGAGCTCCTGCTTACCGGGCTCCGGGAGGCCCTGCGCGAGGGCTTCGGTCCCCGCTCCCGGGTTCGCGGGTATCGCGCTGGCTACCTCCCGACCGAGCGGCGCGCAATCGAGCGTGGGCTTCGGGACGGTGAAGTCCTCGGGGTGGTCGCGACAAACGCGCTGGAGCTCGGCGTCGACATTGGCCAGCTCGACGTGTCCGTCCTTGCCGGTTACCCGGGGTCGGTCGCTGCCACATGGCAGCAGTTCGGCCGTGCGGGGCGGCGGCAGGAGACCAGCGTGGCCGTCCTGGTTGCCACCGCCGCGCCCGTCGACCAGTACGTGATCCACCACCCTGAGTTCCTGCTCTCCGGCTCACCCGAAGAGGCACGCCTCGACCCGGACAACCTCCACGTGCTGCTCGGCCACCTCAAGGCGGCCACCTTCGAACTGCCATTCCGCCCGGGCGAAACGTTCGGGCCCGGGACGGCCGACGAGCTGCTCGCGTTCCTGGCCGAGGAGGGGCACGTGCGCCAGGCGGCGGACGGTCGCTGGTACTGGTCGTCCGAGAACTTCCCGGCCTCCGCCATCTCGCTCCGCACCGCGGCCCAGGAGAACGTCGTGATCATCGACACGACGCCGGACCGGCCACAAGTGATCGGCGAGGTGGACCTGTTCGCGGCTCAGACCCTCGTCCACGAGGGCGCCATCTACCTGCACGAATCCGCGCAGTTCCATGTCGATCGTCTCGACTGGGACGAACGCAAGGCCTATGTACGGCGCGTCGACGTCGACCACTACACCCAGGCGGATCGCGCCGTGACGTTGAAGCCCCTCGACGTCTTCGGCCGTGACGCTGTGGCCGGAGGCGCCAGGCTGCACGGCGAGGTGATGGTTGCCAGCCTGGCGACCATCTACAAGAAGCTCAAGTTCCTTACCAACGAGAACCTAGGCTGGGGCCGAATCCACCTCCCCGAGATCGAGCTCCAGACCACGGCCTACTGGCTCGCGGGGGAGGCGCTGACCGGTTGGCGCCGCACCGAGCTGGACGTCGCCCTGCTCGGCGCGGGTCGGGCGATCCAGACCGTCGCGAGCGTCCTCCTGATGGTCGACCCGCACGACCTCGGGCTGGTGACGCAGGTCCGATCGCCCCACGAGGAAGCGCCCACCATCTACCTCTACGAGACCGTGCCAGGCGGGGTCGGTCTCTCGGAGAGGCTCTTTGCCAGGCACAACGACCTGATCGCCGGGGCAAGTGCGCTCATCGAGGGCTGCCCGTGCGATGCCGGCTGCCCGGCATGCACGGGACCGCGTCTCGAGCCCGATCTCGACGCGAAGCGGCTGGCCGCCCGATTACTCGGGGAGCTCGGCGCGCCTGAGGTCCTCACGGCGGCATGAGCCCGATGGGCGTCGCCACCTCGGTGCCCCTCGAGCGTCGCCTGGCCAACTTTCGAGCCACGCGTGGCGAGGCAGCCTGGGGTCGACTGTCCCTACCGAGACCAGGAGGCCTCGCCGAACGGATCGCCACGGCGCTCGGCGGCGAGATGGTTCATGGCCAGACGGGAACGTTCATCAGGATCGAGGCCCCGGTCGAGCACCTGCCTCTCGATCGAGCGAGCCTCGCCAGGCTTCCCGGTCATCCCGGCGAGGACGTCCCGCTGCTGTGTCTCGACACGGAAACGACGGGCCTCGGAACGGCGACCGGCACGGTCGTCTTCCTGGTCGGGCTTGGCTGGTGGGAAGGCCCGAGCTTCCGGCGGGTCCAGCTCGTGCTGCCGGATCACGCCGACGAACCCGCCTTCCTGACCGCGCTCACAGACCTGATTCCGTCCGGCGCCTGGCTCGTCACGTACAACGGCCGCGCGTTCGACTGGCCGCTGCTCGTCACCCGGTATCGCCTCGATCGGCGTCCGCCGCCCAGTTCGGCCGGGCACCTCGATCTCCTCCCATTCATCCGCCGGGTGTTTCGGCATCGGCTGCCCGATGCCCGGCTGCGGACCGTCGAGGTCGCGCTGCTCGGAGGCTACCGCCACGGCGATGTCGAGAGCTGGCAGATACCGGCGATCTATATCGACATGCTCCGGGGCGGGCCCGTCGAACCGCTTCGAGCCGTCGCCCGACACAACGGTGAGGACGTTCGCTCCCTCGCCAGGCTGCTCGTCTACAGCGCCGGGCTGGGCAATCCGGTCGCACGCGCCGCCGCCGAACGTGGCGATCTGGCAGGCCTGGCACGCGGCTACGCGCGCGAACGCCGGCACGACGAGGCACTGGCATGTCTCGACGCAGCACTCGCAGGCGACGAGCAAAGCCCAGCATGGCCGTCGCCACGCGATAGCCGAACCTCACGACTGGAACATCAGCGCCTGCTGGCCGAGCGTGCACGGACCCTGCGCCGGCTGGGCCAATTCGACGAGGCGATCGCGTCCTGGCGCGACCTTGCCGACGAGGGTGGCCCGCTCGTCCCCCTCGCGCTGATCGAGCTCGCCAAAGGCCTCGAGTGGCGGCAACGGGACCCGGCGGGTGCCCTGCGCGCGACCGACCAGGCGGGTTCGCTCGCGGATCGTGCGCGGCAGCTCGGCCGCC
>DASXSA010000209.1:0-2805 GCA_036506235.1 Candidatus Limnocylindrales bacterium
TCTCCGCCAGGCATCTCCTGGCGGCATCGGACGCGACGCGATCTCACCGGCAGGACGGCTCCGCCGTCGAGGTAGCAGGTGCCTCATGACGACCGACGCGAGCCAGGCCCCGGGCGACCTCCCGAAGCAACAGGCCGACGCCAACGCGGACAGCCGTGGCGAGATCGCGATCGAGGCGACCGGCGTCGCCAAGCGCTTCGGTCATCTCGAGGCCCTGCGAGGCGCGAGCCTGACGGTCCACAACGGCGAGATCGTGGCGCTCGTCGGCGACAACGGCGCCGGCAAGACGACATTCGCGAACATCCTCTGTGGCGCGCTCCACCCCGATGAGGGCACCCTGGCGTACTGGGGCCAGCCGGTCGAGGTCCAGTCGATCGGCCACGCACACGAGCTCGGAGTCGGGGTTGTCTATCAGAACCTGTCTCTCGCGCTCGATCTGAGCGTGACCGACAACCTGTACCTGGGCCGCGAGCAGCGGCGTCCGGGCTGGCGGAGCTGGTTCGGACTCCTCGACCGGCCCCGCATGCGCGAGGAAGGACGGGCCGCCCTGGCACGTCTCGGCATCAAGCTGCGGGCGATGAACGTACCGGTCCGCAACCTGTCAGGCGGACAGCGTCAGGCGCTCGCGGTCGCACGTGCCATGCTCTGGGCCCGGCGGGCGATCCTCATGGACGAGCCCACGGCTGCGCTCGGCCCGAAGCAGACGGGCATCGTCTTCGAGACGGTCCGCAGAGCGGCCGACGACGGGCTGGCCGTGCTGGTCATCTCGCACGACATTCCGCGCATGCTCACCGTTGCCGACCGGATCGCCGTCATGCGCCACGGGGTCGTGGTAGCGGTGCGACCCGCCGCTGCACTGCACATGAACGACGTCATCGGTCTGATGCTCGGCGTCGAGGCTCCCGCGGCATGACCGACGAAGCCATTCCGGCGACGGTCGCCGACGTCGCGCGCGAGGAAGCGATCGACGACCACGCGGACGAGGGCTGGATCGGCCAGCTTCGCCACAGCACCGCATTCTGGATCGGCGTCGTGATCGTCGCGATCGCCATCGTCTTCGGCCTGGCAACGCCCGGCAACGCCTTCATTAAGCCCGCCAATCTGCTTGCGATCGGGCTCAACGCTTCGGTGGTCATGCTCCTCGGTGTGGGAATGACCTTCCTCATCGGCGCAGGCCATCTCGACCTGTCGGTCGGCTACAGCCTCATCCTCGCGTCGGTGCTGGGAGCGAAGACGATGGTCGCCCTGGGCGGCACGCCCCTCGAGGTGCAGACGGGCGCCTATCCGAATCTCGGCGTCGCCCTGATCGCCGGGATCGCGGTGTCGATCGGCTCGGGCATGGCGATCGGCCTGCTGAACGGACTGCTCGTAACCCGCCTCCGCCTGAGCTCGTTCATCGTCACCCTGGCGACGTCCGGCATCGCCTACGGAATCGCGCTGATTCTCACGAGCGCGGCGAACGTGCCCTACATCCCGGACCAGCTCCAGGCCGAGTTCGGCGGCGCCAAGCTGTTCGGCATCTTTCCCTATCCCCTGCTCCTCGCCCTGGCCATCAGCGGCATCCTGTGGGCCGTCCTGCGCTTGACGCGCTTTGGCATGCGAACCCTCGCAATCGGGTCGTCGCGCGAGGCGGCGCTCCGGGCCGGCATCGACGTCAACCGGCACACGCTGAAGTTGTTCGTGCTCATGGGCGTCCTCGTGGGTATCGCGGCGATCGTCGACATCTCGCGTAACGGCAACACGAACGTGTCCGGCCACCAGACCGACAACCTGCAGGCCATCGCGGCGGTCGTCATCGGTGGCACGAGTCTGTTCGGGGGCGTTGCGTCGATCGGCGGGACGCTGCTTGGGTCGCTCATTCCGGTGATGCTCGGCAACGGACTCGTTCAGCTGGCGGTCAACCCGTTCTACCAGTTCGTGCTGGTCGGGATCATCCTCATCCTCGCCGTCTACTTCGACCAGCGGCGTCGAACCAGGGTCAGCTAGGGACGCGACGGGGGCGCATGAGGGATGGCCACTGCACATCGCTGAAACCGGTCGTATCAAGGGTCACATGGATGGAGGAGGAGCACACATGAACCGAAGGGGTTCCCGGTCGCGGATCGTGGCGGCGATCGCGGCAGGCATGGTCTTTGCCAGTGCGTGTCAGGGCGCCGCGAGCTCCCCGGCATCGAGCGCGGCAGCGCCGTCGGCGGCGTCGAGCGCGGCGGCGCCCAGCGAGCAGGCCAAGGTCCGCGTCGCTTTCGTCGCCGGACAGATCGGCATCACGTTCTACACGGGCGTCGAATGTGGCGCCAAGCAGGCGGCCAAGGAATTCAACGTCGACCTGAACTGGAACGGCTCGCACAACTGGGATATCAACGAGGAACGGCCGATCATCGACGCCGACCTCGCCACCGATCCCGACGGCTGGGTCATCTCGCCCACTGACCCCGACGCGCTGATCGCGACGATCACCGACCTGATGAACAAGGGCAAGCCGGTCGTCACGATCGATGCGCCGATGAGCAAGCCGGCCGAGCTGCAGAACATCCAGTCCAACCACTACCAGGGCGGTCAGGCAGCCGCGGCGGCGATGATCAAGCTGACCGGAGGCAAGGGGAAGTACCTCGTCCTCCAACTCACGCCTGGTCTGCCGGACATCGGTGGCCGTGCAAAGGGCTTCGAGGACGACATGGCCAAGACCGGCGCGACCGTCCTGCCCGACGTCTACCCGGGCACCGATCAGGCGCTCGCCGCCAACGCCGTGCAGGCGGCCATCGCCGCGAACCCGGACCTCGCGGGCGTGTATGCCACGCACGAGAC
>DASXSA010000210.1:0-2999 GCA_036506235.1 Candidatus Limnocylindrales bacterium
GGAGCTCAGCCGATGCACCAGTTCGTCGATCCCCGCCGTCACCGCGTCCACCGGCAGGCGCGTTCCGATGACGCCGGTCGACAGCGCGAGGGTCAGTTCGGGTCTCGTTCCGAGCGCAGAGGCAAAGTGCTGCGCGATCGCCGCCTGGTCGACATCGCCCGCCTCGCCGGTGGCCGCGTTTGCGCTGCCGCTCGTGGAGACGATCCCGCGCGTCCAGCCGTAGGAGCCGACCCCCGAGCGCAAGGTTGCCGAGAGATGCTTCCTGGACAGGCGTACCGGCGCTGCTGGCAGGGCATTGGTCGTGAAGATTCCGGCGACCGGCACGCTTCTCGTGGACTCCCCGGAACTCGCAGACACGATGCCCAGATCGGGACGCCCCGATGCCTTGATCCCGGCCGCCATCGCAGCGGCAGCGAACCCCGCCGGCATGACCGCCCGCCGCTCGACGGGGGGCAGACCGGAGGGGAGAGGGGCGAGCGTCTGCTCGAGCAGGGTGGTCACGGTGCGATTGCCCGGGCTTCGAGGCCTGTGCGCTCATCCAGCCCGGCCACCACGTTGAATGCCTGGACGGCCTGCCCGGCGGCTCCCTTTACGAGGTTGTCGATCGCGCCCAGCGCCAGCACCCGGCCGGTTCGAGGTTGCACCCGTGCGTGCACCCGCGCCACGTTGCTGCCCGTGACGTGCTTGGTCGAAGGCGAGGCGGCGACGACCTGAACGAAGGGTTCGGCGCCGTAGGCCGCCTCGTACAGGTCGGCCAATTCCGGGGCTTCGACCCGCTGGGTCGTGCGGATGTAGCACGTCGCGAGCAATCCCCGGGTCATCGGAATGAGGTGCGGCACGAACTCGAGTGCAGCGAGCTGAGCTGCGGGATCCGTCGAGGTCAGCGCGCCCAGCTCCTGGGCGATCTCCGCCGCGTGGCGATGGCCCTCGAGGCCGTACGCGCGCGCCGTCTCGTTGACCTCGGAGAACGTCAGCTCCGGCTTCGGCTCCCGTCCCGCGCCCGATACGCCGCTCTTGGCGTCGACCACGAGATCCGCGATCAACCCAGCCCGCGCCAGGGGGGCGGTGGCGAGCAGCGTCGCGGTCGGATAACAGCCCGGGACACCAACGATCGACCCAGCGCGGTCGCCGAGTGCCACCAGCTCGGCGCGATGGAGCTCCGGGAGGCCGTAGACGGCGTCCGCGAGCAAACGCGGGGCAGGATGATCCCAGCCATACCACTCGGGATAGGAGCGTTCGTCGCGGAGCCGGAAGTCGGGCCCCAGATCGAAGGCTGTGCGCCCAGACCCGACGATCTCCGCGACCACTTCCGCCGAGGCGCCGTGCGGCAGCGCAAGGAAGACCGCGTCGACGTCCCGCGGGATGTCCTGCTGGATCTCGAGGGCGAGCTTGGCGAGATGCGGCTGGCTCTTGCCGATCGCTTCGCCTGATCGGCCGCGCCCGACGACCGCCGCGATCTCGACTGCAGGGTGGGCGGCGAGCAGCCGCAGCAGCTCCCCGCCCGCATAGCCGGTGACACCGACGGCCGCGACTCGCGCTTTTCCGCGCTCGGCGACGGCCGCGCGGAGCGGTCGCGCGGACGTTGTCTGGCTGAGGACGGGCGTCGCCATGGGATGCATGAGAATACGCCGGAATGTATGATGATGCAACAGGCCGTCGCCGCCGACGCGAGCACGCGCAGGAGGTCTCGTGGACCAGATCGTCGAAGCCACCCCGATCGAAGCGCTCTCCCCGATCCTGGGGCGCTACTTCACCCGGACGTGGGTGCGCGGTGAGGGCCATCGGCTGTTCGACGACGAGGGAAGCGTCTACCTCGACTTCGCGTGCGGTATCGCCGTCACCGGCCTGGGCCACGGGCACCCGAAGGTCAACGCCGCGATCCACGAACAGGTCGACCGGCTCATCCACGTGTCGAACGGCCTTGGCTTCATCGGC
Organism: Candidatus Limnocylindrales bacterium; assembly: GCA_036506235.1. GTDB lineage: Bacteria > Chloroflexota > Limnocylindria > Limnocylindrales > CSP1-4 > CF-16. The sequence continues at coordinate 1,936 of DASXSA010000210.1, forward strand.
CCGGTCAGCCAGCTGGCGGCGCGCCTGGCGGCGACCATGCCCGACCCGCTGGACACGGTCTTCTTCGCGAACTCGGGGGCAGAGGTGGTGGAAGCCGCGCTCAAGCTCGCGCGTCGCGTCACGGGCCGGCCGGGCTTCATCGCCTTCGACGGCGGATTCCACGGCCGAACCTTCGGTGCCGCCAGCGTCACCAGTTCGAACCTCAACTACCGCGCCGGCTACGAGCCGCTGCTGCCGGGCGTCTACCTCACGCCGTTCCCGGACGTCCACCTGGCGGCTGAGGACCCGGGTGCCGCGTCGGAAAGCGCCCTGGCGGCACTGCGCGACCTCCTCGCGAGGCGCATTCCTGCCGCGAGTGTCGCGGCGATCCTGATCGAGCCAGTGCAGGGTGAGGGCGGGGTCAACCCGGCACCGGCGGCATTCCTCCAGGAGCTCCGTGCGACCTGCGACGAGTCAGGCGCGCTGCTGATCGTTGACGAGGTGCAGACCGGCCTGGCCCGGACCGGCTGGATGTGGGCCTTCGAGTCGGCCGGCGTCCTGCCGGATGCCGTCTGTGTAGGAAAGGCGATCGCCAACGGGCTGCCGCTCGCAGCCCTGGTCGCCAGGCGGGACCTGCACGATCGCTGGGGTCGCGGCGCGCACGGGTCGACGTTTGGCGGCAATCCCGTCGCCTGCGCAGCCGGGGTTGCCGTCCTAGACGCGATCGCGGAAGAGGACCTCGTCGTGAACGCCGCCGTTCGAGGTGCGGCGCTGAACGCGGGGCTTCGGGCGCTCGCGTCCCGGGATGCCCGGATCCGCGCTGTTCGAGGGCCGGGCCTGATGGTCGGCGTGGAAATGGCGATGCCGGATGGTTCGCCCGATGGAGACCTCGCGAACGCGCTCATCGCGCGCTGTGCCGACCTCGGGCTGCTCGTCCTGACCGCCGGTAGCGACCACGAGGTCGTGCGCTGGCTGCCGCCCCTCGATGTGACCGCCGCCGAGATCGAGGAAGGTCTCGGGGTCTTCCGTCAGGCGCTGGCAGACCTGTCCTGACGGTCGCCCACGCGGACACTCGAGTCCAACCG
>DASXSA010000211.1:0-18415 GCA_036506235.1 Candidatus Limnocylindrales bacterium
TCCAGCTCCCGTTCGAAGGTCGTCGCCAGCGCCCGGTTGGGGTGGCGCGCCATCAGATCGGCCAGCTCGTCGTCCAGCGCAAGCTTCACGCGCGAATCGCGCGAACCCTCGCCAACCAGCTCGACGGCCCACGTCTCTAGCCGGGGACCGTCCTCCCGATCCGCGCGCTCCGTCGCTACGTTCACGAGCTGGGCCCCTACGAGCAGGTCGACCGAGACGTCCTGCCCCGCCTCGACGCGTTTCTGCAGGTCGCGCCGCCAGGTCGCGAAGTGGTCGACCCAGGCGCTCACCGTGTAGACGTAGCGGCCGAGATGCGTGACCTCGAACTCGCCCCGCCAGCGGTCGTTGCCGAGGGGCGCCATGGGCGTCTCGGTCCAGCCGCTCACGGTGGCCCGCCGGTGCAGCAGGACGACGCGAACCTCGTCGTGCCCGTCGGCGAACGCATCGGCTTCCACGACCACGCGCTCGCCGAGGGTGCGCTTGATCGGGAAGCGACCGCCATCCACCTGCGGCGCGACGGCCTCTACCACGGCCCTTCGCCGGCCCTCCTCCACCTGGATCGGCACGGCGCGTTCGTACTCCAGCTGAGACCTCATCCGCTGAATGGCCATGGGCACCCCCGGCCGCGCCGAAGGGACCGCCCGCTGGACCACGGGCCTAGGCTAGCCGATCCCGGCGGCGAGACGTAGCGGTCGGCGGTGGCTCCCGATCAGTGGTGTCCCTTCTTCTTGCGACCGCGTCCGGAGGGCCGAGCCGGCCTCGAGCTGTTTGACGGCTCCCGGGTCGCCGTGGTCGGGCCGGCCAGGGCGGCGCGCTTGAGGACGCTGAACGCGTCAACCGAACCGGGCCGCCCGAGGACGTCCTCCGTTCGGCGCCAGACCGAGTCATAACCGAGCTGCCAGGAGTGGCGATCGTCGGCAAGCATCGCGTCTACGACGTCGGCGATGCGCGCGCGGGCCACGGGGTCGTCGACGGGCACGACCGCCTCGACCCGGCGATCGAGATTGCGTTCCATCAGGTCGGCCGAGCCGATGTACCACTCCTGCTGGCCGCCGTTCGCGAACCCGAAGATGCGTGAATGCTCGAGGAACTCGCCGATGATCGAGCGGACCCGGATCCGTTCCGAGCGACCCTCGATGCCGGGGCGGAGCGCGCAGATGCCACGGGCGATCACGTCGACGTCGACGCCCGCGGTGCTCGCCCGATAAAGGGCCTCGATGACCTCCGGGTCGACCAGCGCGTTGACCTTGATCACGATGCGCGCGCGACGCCCCGCCTGCGCGTGGCCGATCTCGCGCTCGATCAGGTCCGTCAACCCGGTCCGCAGCGTGAGTGGGGCGACGAGCAGCCGCCGGAAGGACTGCTGGCGCGAGTGGCCGGTCAGCACGTTGAACAGGTCGGTGGCATCGGCGCCCAGCTCGGGCCGGCATGACAGGAGGCCCAGATCCACGTACTGGCGAGCGGTGCGCGTGTTGTAGTTCCCGGTCCCGATGTGGACGTAGCGTCGGAGGCCATCTCCCTCCCGACGAACGACCAGGGCGACCTTCGAATGCGTCTTGAGCCCGACCAGTCCGTACACGACATGGGCGCCCGCCTGCTCCAGCTTGCGGGCCCAGACGATGTTCGCCTCCTCGTCGAAGCGCGCCTTGATCTCGACGAGCACCACGACCTGCTTGCCCTGCTCGGCGGCGCGAATGAGCTCGCGCACGATCGGCGAATCGCCGCTGGTCCGGTAGAGGGTCTGCTTGATCGTGAGGACGTCGGGATCGTCGACGGCCTGGCTGATGAAGCGCTGGACGGACGCGGTGAAGCTCTCGTAGGGGTGGTGGACGAGCACGTCCGCCTCGCGGATCGCCGCGAATACGTCAACGGGCTCGTCTTCCTCGGCCGGCGTGAGGCGCTGCGGCGCAGCGGGCGCCCAGGTCGGGAAGTGCAGCTCCGGCCGTTCCAGGGCTGCGATCTGGGACAGCGCGGCGAGGTCGAGCAGGCCGCGCACTTCGTAGCAGTCGTCGTCCTGGAGGCGGATCCCCTGCAGCAGACGCGTGCGGACGCGCTCCGGGGTAGAGGTTTCGACCTCGAGGCGAACGGCGGCCCCGAAGCGCCGGCGCCGCAGCTCCTGCTCGATCGCGAGCAGCAGGTCGTCGGCTTCGTCCTCCTGGATGGAGAGGTCGGTGTTCCGGGTGACCCGGAAGAGGTGCGTCTCGTGCACCGTCATGCCCGAGAACAGGATGTCGAGATTCGCGGCGATGAGCTGCTCGATCGGAACGAAGGTCGACGAGTCGACCTCCATGAGCCGCGGCACCACCGGCGGCACCTTCACGCGCGCGAAGAGCTCCTCGCCGGTCTCCGGCTCCTCCAGGCTGACGGCCAGCGAGAGGCTAAGCGTGGAGATGTACGGGAATGGCCGTCCGGGATCGACCGCGAGTGGCGTCAGGACCGGGAACAGCTCCCGCACGAACCGGTCGCGCAGCCGATCGTGGTGCTCGGCGATCTCTGCGTAGCCGGCAATGCGAATCCCCGCGTCCGCAAGCTCCATGCGCAGGCCGTCGAACACGGCGTCCTGGAGGCCAAGCAGCTCCTGTACGCGGATGCGGATCGCGGCCAGCTGCTCTGCTGCGCTCATGCCGTCGGGCGACAGGCCCGCCCTGCCTACCTGTCGCTGCTGGTGAAGCCCGGCGACCCGGACGGCGAAGAACTCGTCGAGGTTGTCGGCGAAGATCGCCAGGAAGCGCACGCGCTCGAGCAGCGGGTTCCGTTTGTCGCCGGCTTCGTAGAGCACACGCTCGTTGAAGTCCAGCCACGAGAGCTCCCGGTTCAGGTAAACCCCCGCGGCCTGATCGGTGGCCAGACCCGTTCCAATCGGGCTTGCCAGCGGTTGCGGACGCGCGAGGATCGTCGCCTCGTCAAAGGCGGGCAGCAGACGGAGGCCGGGTGCCTCCGGCGTGGATCGGATCCGGCGGGTCCGGCCGGAGGCGCGCCCGGACGACGCGCTGCCGGAAGCCGACGCGCCTTGCTTCCCTGGTATCCGCGGAGTCGCCAGTTCACTACCTCGTGGCGTCAGGCCCCGCCCGTCCGTGCCGGGACTGCGGAGGCCGAAAGATTACTCGCGTCTCATCTGCGGCATCCCCGGACCAACGTACAAGGGTGTGAACCCCCGATGAATTCCCGGTATCCGCTCCGTAAACACTCCGATGAGCCAGGCGGGCGCGATAAAGCTCACGCGCGGAGCCGCATCTCGGGAGGCACTCGGCGGTCCCGATCGCACCGCCCGATCGCACCGCCCGATCGCACCGTATGATCGCGACGATGGGTCGCCCCGCTCCATGAGTCGTCGTGGACTGCTGATCACCGCCGAAGGGCTGGACCGCTCAGGGACAGGGCGCCTCCTCGAGTTGCTTGCACGGTGGCTGGAACGGCGCGGTCGCACGGCGGAGATCGTCCCGCCGGCGTCGTCCCGGTCGGTTCGGCGGGCGGCCGCCTCGCGCCGCACACGGGCTTTCCTGGACGCCCGCGTGGCGGCCCTGCTGACAGCCGTGGATTTCGAGCGCGGGACCGAAGCGACTGTCCGCAGGTACCTGGCCAGGGGCTCCGTGGTGCTCGTCGATCGTTACGTGTGGACGGCGATCGCCCGGGAGGTCGCGCGCGGCCTCGATCGCGGCTGGTCCAGGAACCTGTACCAGTTTGCGCGCCGGCCGGATCTTTCGATCTATGTTCGCCAGACGCCGGACGAGGCCCTTCGGCGAACCGTGGAGGACGGCAGCGGCAACGGGATCCTCGCGGCAGCCAGCGGCGCACTCCGACCGTTCCTCGGGCGAGTCGTCGACGAGATCGAACTGCTCACGGAGGGAGCCGACCGTGACGCCGGCGCGATCGCCCTGCGGAGGCTCGTCCTGGACGGTGGGGCTCCGATCTCGGCCAATGGGGAGGCTGCCCGGGAGGCCGTGAAGCCACTGATCGCGTCCTCGCGGAGAAGTCGGGCGGGGGCGAAGGCGGTTGGAGGAGGATCCGGCAATGAGACAACGAACGAACGAGGCAAGCGGGCAGCGCGAAGCTCCCACGGAGAGCGCGGCTACCTGCTGGTGCTCGAAGGACTCGATCACGCGGGCCGGTCGACCCACGCCGACCTCCTGGCACGCCATCTCCGCGAGATCGGTCGCCCTCCGGTCGTTACCTCATTCGGCGAGTCGAACATCGCGGGCGAGCTGATCCGCCGGGCGAAAGCCGAGCGTGGCTGGGATCCAACCGCGATCGCGCTGCTCTATGCGGCCGATCTGGCGGAGCGCATCGAACACGTGATCCGGCCCGCCCTTCGAGCCGGGCTCATCGTGATCGCCGATCGATACACGTACACGCCCATTGCTCGAGCCGTCGCTCGCGGCGTCGACCAGACATGGCTCGAGGGGATATTCGCATTCGCGCCGCCGCCTGACAGGGTCGTGTTGCTCGACATCCCGCCGTCCGTTGCCGTCGCGCGCTCGGCCGATGCCACCATCGCATCTACGACCGATCGAGACCGGGCCCGCTTCGAGGACTACCTCCGCTTCCAGCGCCGGGTCTCGAGCTGGTTCGCGGACGCCGCGTCCCCGCTGGGCTTCGACGTCGTCGCTGCCGATCGCGAGGCCGAGCCCGTTCAGCGGGACATCCGCGCCGCCCTCGGTGGGCTGCTGGATCCAGAACCCCTGCTGGTCACATTGTCGTGATCAGGATCGCCCACGTCTCCGATCTCCACTACGACCAAAGCCGCCAGCTGCGAGCCACGATCGAGCGCCTGGTAGAGCTCGTCGCCGACGCCGCTCCGGATCTCCTCGTCGTGACCGGCGATCTCTCGGCGGATGGACGGCCGGAGGAGCTCGACGAAGTCCGGTCCATGCTTCGGCAGCTGAAGCCGATCCGCCAGCTGGTGATCCCCGGCAACCGCGATCTCGAACGATCCTCGGGGCCACCGGGTGAAGCCAACCCCCTGCCGCCCGACTCGGATCTCGATTTCTTCCTCACGCTCGAGCCTGCGCTCGCGCTGGGGTTGGAAGAGGATGCCGAGGCCGATACGGATTCCGACGACCGCTGGGTGAGTCGGTTCGGCACCACGGAACCGGCGTTCACCGGCCGAGGAATCGCGGCGGTTGGCGTGCCGTCGACGCCCAAGCTCTCCAGTCAGAGCCTGACCCGCGCAGCTCGGCGGCTGCGCAAGTCGCCGGATGCGTTCCGCGTGTTCGCGCTGCACCACGGACTGCTCCCGGTTCCGGGCCGGAAGATGCGCGAGGGCGACGTGATTCCTCGTGCGGGGGACGTCCTCTCGCTGCTCTGCGAGCTTGGCGTCGATCTCGTCCTGCACGGGCACGTCCATCGGGCACACGTCTGGCGGATCGCGGACTCGCGCGGGGAGATCTTGGTCGCGAGCGCCGGGGCTCTGGTGAACGATGGACGGCTCGATGCGAGCTTCCTCGAGATCGTCGTGGACGGACCATCCGTCGAGATCAGCCGCCGGTCTGTCGCGACCGGACGCGCCTCCTCGCTCTACTCGTCCGACGGGCTCCCATCGCCGGAGGTTCGCGAGGCTCGCGCGGTCGCGCGCAGTCGGTGAGGCAGAGCGCCCGAAACCGTCCAGCGAGTCGCGAGCCCAGAGTCAGCGCCGCGATCGACTGCGGCTCGAACTCGGTTCACCTCCTCGTGGCGGTCGTCGACGAGCACGGCGTGCGCCCGCTGGCGGACGAATCGACGTTCCTGGGGCTGGGCTCGGCGAGCGCGGAGGGCTACCTCGGACCGGCGGCCATCGATCGTCTGGTGGCGACGCTGGTTGGCTACGCACGAGCTGCGCAGGGTCTGGGCGCGGAGCGTGTCCGAGTGGTCGGCACGGAGCCGTTCCGTCGGGCCTCGGACGCCGGGGCGGCGGCGCAGCAGGTGAAGCGAGCTGTGGGCTTGCGCCTCGAAGTCATCGACCACGACGAGGAGGCATTCCTCACGGTCATCGGAGTCACCGGGGGCCGGCGCGTCCAGGGCACCCTTCTGGTGGTCGACGTCGGCGGGGGAAGCACCGAGCTGGCGGTGCTCCACCCGGATGAGGCGCCGCGGGCGCAGGGCATCCGTGTCGGCTCCAGCCAGTTGACGAGCCAGCTCGTCGAGCACGATCCGCCGGCCGAAGCCGAGATCGAAGCGCTCCGGCGAAAGGCCCGGGCCGCCCTGTCAGGGGTGACGCGCCTCCCCGCCAGCAGGCTGATTGCCGTGGGCGGGAGCGCGACCAACCTGCTCCGCATCCTCCCCCTCGCCGGCCTGGACCAGGTCCTGACCCGCGCCCGCCTGGAGGAGATCATGGAGACACTGGCGACCGAACCCGCGAGCCTGGCAGCCGAGCGACACAATGTCAGCCCTGCGCGGGCCCGTATGCTGCCGGCCGGCGCGGCGATTCTCGAGGCCGTCCTGGACCGGTTCGGCTCGGATCAGATCGAGGTGTCCGACCTCGGAATCAGGGAGGGGTTGATCCTCGCCGCGTCACGCGCCGGAGACAGGTGGCGACAGCAGCTGCCGTCGCTGGTTGGCGGTTGGGGACCGCCGGGCCATGAGTAACGGCTTTCAGCCCTCCGGCTTGAGCGCGTCCGGCGGAATCAGCCAGCGCAGCGTACCGGAAGTCGCGCGCCGATCATCGAGGTCGAGGCGCGCGAGGGCACCTTTCGCCATCGGAACCAGGGTCGAGTCGCAGAGCTCGGCGACGACGTCGCTGAAGTCGGGGTCGTGGCCCGAGAAGACCACGCGGTTCGCGGCAGGGTGCTCCTCCAGCCAGTCGCCGATGATCTCGACTCCAAACCCGCCGGCAAGGCGGTCATCGAGCTCGACCGCACAACCGATGGCGCTCGCCACGGCTTCAGCGGTCTGCCGCGCCCGAAGCTTTGGGGAGGTGACGATGGCGTCGGGACGGAAACGCATGCCCGCGAGGAACTTCGCGAGACGGTCCGCCTGCCGCTCGCCCTTCGGAGACAGGGGCCGCTTCTCGTCGGGACCCGACCAGCCCTCCGGATCGCCCGCATCGGCGTGACGAAGGAGGAAGACCTGGAAACGCCCCTTGGCCATCCGCCCATGATGGGAGGGCCGGGCGGCCGTCACAACCCCGGGGGCGCGGCCCATACTGCAGTTGCCTTTCAGCATCCGGGAGCAGGGAGGACGACATGCCGAAAAAGCAGGCCAAGGCACCGAAGCGCTCTTCGCCGCGCGAAGCACGGGAGCCGGCACGCCTCGTGAAAGCCATCGCCCGCGCCGAACAGGAGGTCGCCAAGCGCAGAGGCCAGCTCGACGCGGCTACCCGTGCGCTCGCCGACCTCAAGCGGCAGCGGCTGAACGCGTCGACGTCCGCAGCGGCGGCAGCCTCGCCGCCTGGCGGTGGCTCGAGCTCGGATGGCCTGAAGGCCGCAGCCGCGCCCGCACGCGCGGCGGCCCGCGGTTCCCCGAAGACCCCTGCGAAGTCCTCGCCGAGGCCGGCGAGCAAGCCCCCGAAGAGCACGACCGCCCCCAAGGCTCCACGGAAAGCAACGACTTCCCGCTCGACGCGGAACGCCCCTCGGCCGGGCTAGCGGACGACAGCCGCCGGCCAGTGAGTCCGTTGCCCATGCCCGGGCGGCAGGTCATCGAAGGTCGGATCAGAGGCGAGCGAGCGACTGTCCGAGGCCGCGCCGGAAACGCGCTCCGGAGACCCCCCGCCACGGGCCGCCGACGCTGCGGCGCAGCCGGGTGACCTCGCGCTCCGCATTGAGCAGGTAGCGGCCGACAGCATCGGCCTCCGCGCCGTCGAGCTCGCCTGCCCGCTCCAGCAGGAACTGTCTGGTCACCTCCGCAGCCACGTGGAAATCGTGCAGCGCGCCAAGGTGGTCCTGCAGCTCGACCGTTGGCCTGATGAGCTCGCCTGCCTCCGGACCGAGGGCCCCACGAAAGAACTCCAGGCTGTAGCGGAGGCGCTTGGCCTCGATCCGCAATGCATGGAGGGTCTCCAGATCGGCCCACCGCACGCCGCCGTCGTAGGCTCGAACCCGGTGGTAGGCGGCCCAGATCGCCGCCGGCGCGGTGTCTCGAACCAGCTGCGGCCGGTTCGGCTTGACGGGTCGCGCCACGGAATCGTCGGCGAGGAACGCGCGGAATTCTTCCAGAAGCTCGCGATACGCCGCGCTGTCGAGCTCTTCGATCAGGGCGTGACGCGCCTCGGCTCGGCGCCGCCGCCACGCATCGAACAGGGGCTTCACCCCGGCCTGTTCTTTCACCGACAGGTTCGCCGCGTACTGCTCCGCGGCCTCGAGGAGGACGTCCAGGTCGCGCACGGCGCCCAGCCGTCCCGCGACCTCTCCGAGCGAGCGTCGGATGTGGCGCGTCTTCCGCGTGCGGTAGGTGTCCCCGAACACCCGCCACGCTGCCCGCAACCGCCTCGTGGCGACGCGCATCGCATGTAACTCCTCGGGGTCTTTCGCGGCTCGCGTTCCCTTCTCGCGGGCGACCATCCGGTCGAAATGGAAGCGCAGCACCTTGCGGCCCGCCTCGGAGAAGGCATCGTCGCTGGTGACGCCTGGACTTTTTGGCGGCGCCGGGGAGGGCGTCGGCGGCCCGGCGAGGGCCGGCCGCACAGCCGCGAGGGCCCGTTCCAGCTTGGAGCTCCTCGCAGCCGTCAAGCCATCGACCCGGTCGAGGGCGCGGGCGACTGGTTCGAGGTCCCTCACCGCCCCTCGCACCAGCTCGACCTCGAGCTCGACGAAGGCATCGACGGTGGCCCCATCCCGCTGGACCTCAACCGAGTCGAGGCTGACCTCCACCGACGTCGACGAGTCACCGAACCGCCGCTTGCGCCGAAGCTGCCGCAGGCGGACCGTCTCAACGAGCTCCGCATCACCCGTCAGCTCGACGATCAACGCCCGCGCATCCGACGGCGGCCAGCCGCCCGTGTCGAGGACGGGTGGGACGGGGGTCTCCAGCTCCTCGCGTACGTGAAGAGCCGCGTCGGGCGGTTGGAGCGACTTGATCGCGAGCAGGGTGTCCTCGGGCGTTTGACGAAGACGCGCGGCGTACCCTGCCGCCGCAAGGACACCCGACGGCGTATCGAAGTAGCGGTCGTCATGACGGACCACGTCGACCGGTCCGAGGGGAGACAGCGGCCCAAGGTGCTCCGCACCCAGGAGTCTCTCTCCGAGGCGCGCGTCCTGGAGCTCGTATTTGAGCTCGCTCTCGACATCGCGGTTGACGCTCACGCGAAGGTGGCCCTCCTCCCCCCGCGGCGAGGGATGCTCCGCCCGGCCGTTTCCCGGAGGGCCGCCGATCGTAGCACGGAGGCCGCCGGCCTCCGCGTGCAGGACCGCGACGCCCATTTGGTACCGATGAAGCAAGTCGTGCCCGCCCGTTGGGGCCATGGCGGCGACAGGTCGGTCGATGGGATGCTGCCGCCGATCTGCAGCACTGACGGAGGCGAGACGACCAGTTGGGCGTCATGTCGATCCTGGACAACGCGAGGCGCCGGATTCGAGGCGGGCAGGTCGCTCGCCCGATGGCGGCTGCGTCTGCGACTCTCGAACCGAGGGTCATGGTCGGACGCCTCGAGCTGTCGCTGAGCCCGGAGGGCCTGCGCCGATACGCGCCGCTGCTCGCTGCCCGATGCGGCCTGGCCGACGTCCCGAACAGTCCGGACAGCCTCTCCGCCGCAATCGCGCTCGCAATCGCGCAGGCGGGCGGCATTGGCCGGCCGCTGGTCACGCGGAGTCCCGCCGGACCGAGAACGCCCGAGCGGTGGCTCATTTCGATCGACGAGGCCGATCAGCGGGCGCGCGAAATCCTCGATCTCGCCTCGCGCGGCGGGACGACGCGAGCCGCGCCACGGAGCGGGTGGTGATGACGCTCCCCGTCTGTCTGCAGTGCGGCCTGCCGGCGCGCTCGAACCGAGCCACGTTCTGCACGCGGTGCGGGCTGCCCTACGGCGCACCGCCTCGCGCCGACGCCGAGCTCCCGAGCTGTCACGTCTGTTATCGCACGGTGGACGATGACGGACGCCTCGAGAGCCTCGACCGCCCTGGGCTGCGGGTGGACCTCCAGGCGCACCTCGCGGAGCACGAGCGCCACCCTGTCGGCGACGACGACTACCTCGAGTCGCTGCGCGAAGGCGACCGCATCCGGATCGGGCGCTGGACGGCGCCGTTCGACGTCGTGCGGCGCTACCTGGTGACCGGTGCCGTCGAGGCCGGCCGGCGGCGCACGTTCGAGCACAACGCGATCGTTACGGCCATGACCCAGCTCCGGAAGTGGGGACGCGAGGCCTCGATCCTGGGCGACCAGCCCGAGTGGCAGGCATCGCGCGAGGCTGTGGCGGTCCTGATGGACCGCTACCACCGCCGCTGAGGGCACGCCGGGCGGACCACACCTCGGGCGTCAGTCCGAAGCACCCGGAGCCGTCTGGTCGAAGCACGCGGCCCGTCATGTAATCGTGGTACCAGACCTGCCAGGTCTCCCCGGTCCGGTCGTGCAGGGCGCGATAGGTCTGGCGGAAGGGTGGTTCGTCGGCGGGCCGGCATGACGTGAGTGTCTCCGCATCGTGGAGAGGCGGGAAGACCCTCTCGCCGACGCCGAGATCCCGGTATGTCGCCTCGACCTGGTGGAGCCACTCGTGGACGAAGCCTTCCTCGGGGTGGACGGCGGTCGCGTACGTCCGCCAGGCGTCGGACACGATCGAGCTGAAGCCGGCCCCGTTCGCCTCCGGTCCCGGGCCGATGGTGCAGCCCCAGCCGCACAGCTCGAGGCTGCCGTCGGACGGCCACACGACAACGATCGCGTCGCGCCGACCGACCGGGGCGAGGCGTTCGATCTCCGGCCGGCACTCGCCCGGACCGACCCACACCCGCCCGCCGGTCTCGGACAGCGAGCCGATCGCACGGTCGATCACCACGATCTCGAGGGGCTCCAGGCGGGCTGCTCCCTCGCTCCAGGACTCGACCGCTGCCGGAACCCGGTGAAGCACGTGGAGCGTCGCCTGCAGCTCGTTGGGTTCGACGATCCGCCGGATCCGTTGGGACCTCCGTCCCCTCCCCCACGGGGCATCCATCGCGCGATAGACCAGGACCAGGGTTCGCCAGACCTGGGCCTTTCCCGCTGACCCTCCGGTCACGCCTCCACGAGCTCGATGCGCTCGCGGATCAGCGGCAGGCGAACCGTGAACGCGGTTCGCTCGCCGAGGACGCTCTCGACCGAGATGTCGCCCCCATGCTGCTCCACGATGTGGCGCGTACCAGCCAGGCCGACGCCCGTGCCGTTCGTCGAGGTCGCGACGTTCGTACCCCGGTAGTAGGGCTCGAACACCCGGCCGAGCTCTGCTGACGGAATGCCGAGGCCATGGTCCTCGACGACGAGGACCGCCCATTCGTCGCCGTCGTGATCCTCGCGCGAGGCGCGGACCACGATCTCGCCGCCCCGCGGGCTGTACTTCACGGAGTTGGACAGGAGGTTGGCGACGATCCGCTCGATGCGTGCCTCGTCCCAGTCGCCGACCAACCGCGAATGCTCGGTTTCGACGCGGATCTCGTGGCGCGGGCTCATCTTCTGGTATTCGGCCCCGAGCCGCCGCGCGATCTTGATGAGGTCGGCGGGACCGAGGTCGAGCTCGACCGGCTGGCCCATCCGCAGGCGCGTGACGTCGAGGAGCTCGTCGACGAGGCGTACCAGCTGTGTCGTGCTCTCGTCGATGGCCTGGAGCCCCTCCCCGAAGTCGGACAGCCCGTTGGTCGCCTTGCCGTTGCCGGTGTATCGGTCGAGGGCGCGCTGGAGGAGGTTTGCGCGGCCCATGATGATCGTGGCCGGGGTCTTGAGGTCGTGCGAGACGGCCGCGAGGAACTCGTCCTTCTGCCGCTCCAGGTCCTTCAGCGGACCAATGTCCTGGAACACCGCCACGCCGCCGACCGGGATGCCGAACGCGTCGCTCAGCGGAGCGCTGTTGACGAGGATCGGGACCTCCCGCCCGGTCACCGGATTGCGCACCACGAGCTGCTCGCCGAGCACCACCTCGCGCGCGAAGACGGCCCGGGCGAGTGGCTGCTCTTCCGGCGGACATGGTGCCCCGTCGAGCCGCCGAACGGCCGGGACGGAGTCTTCGCTGGCAGCGACCGTCTGCGGCACGGCGCCCATGATCTGCTCGGCCGCCGCGTTGCTGAGGTAAACCTCGCCGAATGCGTCGGCGATGAGGATGCCCTCGGGCATGACGTCCACGACCTGGCGCAGGCGGGCCAATCCGGCTTCGGCCTCCGCGCGCGCCGCCTGCTCGCGCAACAGCTCCTCGCTGCGGATGCTCGCGGCGATCGTGTTGAGGACGATGCCGATGCTCTCCGTCAGCTGGTCGAGGAAGGAGAGGTGCGTCTCGCTGAACTCGCCGAAGGTCGCCAGCTCGATGACCGCCCGGGTCTCGTCCTCGAACACGACCGGCAGGATCACGATCGATCGGGGCGCCGCCTGGCCGAGGCCGGAGTTGATCGCCATGTAGTCGCGCGGGACGTCGGTGAGCAGGATGCGCTGGCGGTCAACTGCGACCTGGCCGATCAGGCCCTCGCCGAAGCGGAAGCGCGACGGCGGTTCGGCCCCTGGCTCCGAGCCATAGCTGGCGAGGAGCGTCAACGCGGACTCGCGGCCGTCCGGCTCGACGAGGTATAGCACCCCACGCTGGATGCCGACGAGCGGGGCCAGCTCGGTGAGAATCAGCCGGCCGACGGTGCGCAGGTCGCGCTGGCCCTGGAGGAGCCTGCTGAAACGGGCAAGGTTCGTCTTGAGCCAGTACTGCTCGACGTTCTTCTGCGTGCTGTCACGCAGGTTCCGGATCATCTCGTTGATGTTGTCGCGGAGGAGCTCGACCTCGCCCTTCGCCTCGACCTCGATCGTTGGCGACAGATCGCCGCGGGCCACCGCCGTCGCCACCTCGCCGATCGCGCGTACCTGAGTCGTCAGATTGGCTGCCAGCTGGTTGACGTTGTCTGTCAGGTCCCGCCAGGTCCCTGCGGCTCCCGGCACGCTCGCCTGCCCGCCCAGGCGGCCCTCGATGCCCACCTCGCGCGCCACGCTGGTGACCTGCTCGGCGAAGCGGGCCAGGGTGTCGGTCATGCTGTTGATCGTGTTGGCGAGGGCCCCGATCTCGCCTTTCGCGTCGAACGTGAGCTTGCGGGCGAGATCGCCGTTCGCGACCGCGGTTACGACTTCGGCGATCGTGCGAACCTGCGCGGTCAGATTGCCGGCCATCGAGTTCACGGAGTCGGTGAGGTCCTTCCAGGTCCCGGCCACGCCCGGGACGTTTGCCTGGCCGCCGAGCCGTCCGTCGGTACCTACCTCGCGCGCGACGCGGGTCACCTCGGAGGCGAAGGCGTTGAGCTGGTCGACCATCGTATTGATGGTGTTCTTGAGCTCGAGGATCTCCCCCCGAACGTCGACCGTGATCTTCTTGGACAGGTCGCCCTTGGCGACGGCTGTCGTGACGTCGGCGATGTTGCGCACCTGGTCCGTGAGGTTGCCGGCCATCGAGTTGACGGAGTCGGTGAGGTCCTTCCATGTGCCGGCAACACCGGGCACCCGCGCCTGCCCACCGAGCTTGCCCTCCGTGCCAACTTCGCGGGCGACGCGCGTCACCTCACTCGCGAACGCGTTGAGCTGCTCGACCATCGCGTTCACGCTCTGGCCGGACCGGCGGAACTCCCCGCGCAGTGGCCGGCCCTCGAACTCGAGTGCGACCCGCTGCGAGAGGTCGCCTCGTGCGACGGCTCCGAGCACCCGGCTTGTCTCGACCGACGGCTCCGTCAGGTCGGTGATGAGCTGGTTGATCGCCTCGATGTTGCCCGCCCACCCACCGTTGGCAGGCCCGATCACGGCGCGCTGCCGAAACTGTCCGTCCCGTCCGACGATGCGGGTGATCCGCTTCAGCTCGGCGGCCGTGGTCTGGTTGAGGTCGACGATTTCGTTGAAGGTGGCCGCGATCTGGCCGCCGACCCCTGGCGCTCCCTCGGGCAGCCGAACGGAAAAGTCGCCCCGACGGACCGCGCGGAGTGCGCGGAGAAGAGCCTGATGGTCGAGCACCTCAGGAGGCTCGGTCGACCCTGAGGTCACGCGCTGCCCTCCGCATGAAAGGCACCAGCGCCTTTCGCGCGGATGACTCTATCGTTCCAGACGTTGCCCAAAGCTTGCAGTGTCGTTGTAGTCGCAGGTGGAAGGCATCGCAAAACCGATTCAGCGCGGAGGAGATCCATGCCTGAGCCCGCCCGCGTCCGCTGGGGCATCCTCGCCACCGGTTCGATCAACCAGCGCTTCCTGCTGCACGCACGAGAGGCCGCGAACGCGGAGTTCGTTGCGGTCGGCAGCCGGTCACCGGAGCGGGCGAAGGCGTTTGCTGCGGAGTACGGAATCGAGCGGGCGCACGGCACGTACGAGGAGCTGCTCGCCGATCCGAGCGTTGACGCCGTCTACAACTGCACGCCGAATTCGCTCCATCACGAATGGACGATGCGCGCGCTGCGAGCCGGCAAGCACGTGCTGTGCGAAAAGCCCTACTCGCGCCGCTCGGCCGAGGTCGAGGAGGCGTTCGATTTCGCGTCGTCGGCGGGGCTCTGGCTCATGGAAGGCTTCATGTGGCGCCACACGCCGCAGATCCGGCGGTTCATCGAGGTGCTGCCGGACCTTGGACCCCTGCAGGCCATCCGGGCGACGTTCAGTTTCCGGATCGCGGGTGACACCGACGTGCGGCTCGCGGCGGACCTCGACGGCGGATCGCTGATGGACGTCGGCTGCTACTGCCTGAGCGGGATCCGGGTCGTCGCTGGAGCCGAACCACGGCGCGTCCATGGCGAGCAGGTCGTCGGCGATTCGGGGGTCGACGTGTCCTTCAGCGGGCTGCTGCGCTTCGCAGACGGGCTGACGGCAACGTTCACGTCGGGCTTCCGCTCCGAGCACGCCTCACTGGAGGCGATCGGCTCGAAGGGGTCGCTGCTCCTGCCCTCGGCGTGGAACGGACGCGCGACCGCGATGTTCCTCGACGGCCGGGAGATCCCACTCGAGCAGGACGATCCGTATCGGCTCGAGGTCGAGAACCTGAGCGCTGCCATTCGTGGCGAGGCGGACCCGCTCCTCGGACGAGCCGACGCACTCGGCCAGGCGCGGGCGATCGAAGCGCTGTACCGGTCGGCCGACACCGGACACGAGGTCACGCTCACCGATTGAGCCGGGCTCCGCGACCAACGCTCGAGTAGCCCCAGGCTCGCGGCCGATCTCCGTCAGCCGTTCGGACGAACGTCTGGGAAGGCCACCCCGTTTGCCTCGGCGAGCTCGACGAGGGAGGCGTGGTGGCGTGCGTCGATGGTGATACCGCGGGCGTCGGAACGCCGCTCGGCCTCGGCCTCGGGTTCGCCCGGGATCAGCACGCGACCCGGCGCGTCGGGCACCGTGTCCGCTGCCACCAGCTGATCCAGGAGGCGCTCGAGCCGCTGCTCGAACGCGCCCGGCTCCTCGAATGCCGCAGGATCGATGACCCAGAAGGCATGACCGAGGTCAGAAGGCGCCTCCGGCCTGAACAGGCCGATGATGTTCGGGCCGAATGTCGCGTCCCCGAGAACACCGCTGATGATGTCGACGGCCAGCGACAGGCCATAACCCTTGTAGCCGGCCGTCTCCTCGAGCCCCCCGAGTGGCAGCAGGGCACCGGCCTGGGCTTCGTCGGGGGTCGTCGCCGGTCGACCGTCTGCGCCGATCGCCCAGCCGACGGGCAGGCTCTCGCCACGTCGCTTGGCGACCTCGATGCGGCCGATCGGGACGGTCGAGGTCGCCATGTCGAGACAGAACGCGCCGAAGTGGCCGGCCGGGGCGGCAATAGCGATCGGGTTGGTCCCAAGGAGCGCGCGCAGAGCGCGCGTCGGCGCCACGAGTGGCGAGGCGTTGGTGACCGAGAAGCCGATCATTCCCGCGGCCGCTGCGCGCAGCGCGTACCAGCCGGCGATCCCGTAGTGATTGGAGTTGTGGACGATCGCCGTGGCCGCGCCGGTCGACCTCGCCCGCTCGATGGCCCAGTCGATGGCGAACCGTGAGGCGTGGTGGCCCCAGCCGTTGTTCGCGTCGATCCGGGCGAGCGCCGCGCGCTCGCGGTCCACCCGTGGGCGCGCGGCGGGATCCATGACGCCGGCCTCGACAAGGGCCACGTAGCTCGGCAGGCGGGCGGTGCCGTGCGAGGCGATGCCTCGCCGGTCGGCCGACACGAGGATTTCGGCGACGTCCGCCGCGATGTCGCCCGGCGTTCCGATCTTTTCGAGGAGCGTCACCGTCCATGCCCTGAGGAGGGGAGCCTGGACGGTGACGCCCTCGGTGGGATCGGCGTAGACAGGCAGTTTTCCGACTCCTCAGGTCGAGGCCACGGCGGCCTCGAGCCCATGCGCCTCGGGATCCAGATCGTCCTGCGCAAGACGCGACCGGAAGACCTCGACGGTGTGGCGGACGGCCTCCCGCATCGGCGTGACGGGCACGTCGCCCAGCACGTCCAGGCCTGCATCGTCGATGACCTCGGGAAACGGCAACGGCTGGGGGTCGAATGTGACAAGGCCCCGTGCCTCTGGAACGGCATCCTCGATCGCGGACACGAGCTCATCCATCCGGGTCAGCGACCCACCCAGGTTGAACACCTGCGCGCCTTCGAGCCCGCTCCGGCTCGCAACGATCAGCGTCCGTGCGACGTCGCCCGCGTACTGGAGAACCGTCCTGCCGCCGAAGGCGATGCGGTACGGGCGTCCCACGACGGCGGCGAGGATGGCCTTGGTCGGCCCGCTTGTCATGCCCTGATCGCGCCCGGGCCCGTAGACGACCATCGGCCGGATGCCGATCGTCGAGAGTTTGTTGTCGAGCCAGTAGACGCGGGCGTTGCCTTCGTTGGCGAGCTTGTAGACCCCGTAGTGGGTGGCCGGGTGGGCGGCGGCGTCGACGTGCAGCACGCCGTCGCTGCCATCCGCGTCCGCGGCGTCGAACATGCCCATCGAGCTCGTGTAGACGACCCGTTCGATGCGATCCCGCCGCCGGCACGCTGCCTCGAAGATGTTCACGGTGCCGACCACGTTTACCTCGGCACCGAGGGGCGGATTGGCGCGCGCAAAGGGGACCTGCAGCGCGGCCAGATGGATGAGGTTCGTGATCTCGTGCTCGTCGAGCGCCCGCTCGACCGACCCGAGATCGGTGATGTCGCCCTGGACGAACGTGATCCGCTTGATCTCGTCGTCGCTCATGATCAGGCGCAGCCGCTTCCGGTCACCGGCCAGGTCGAACGCGACGACGGGCGACTGCTCGCGCACCAGGGTCCTGACCGTCCACGCCCCGATGCAGCCGAGAGCGCCGGTCACGAGGAACCGTTCGCGAGCTGCCGGGCTCACGTGCTCTCCAGGCTGCATCGGTTGACCAGCCGGCCGATGCGCTCAATCTCGACGACGACCTCATCGCCCGGGGCCAGCCAGACGGGCGGCTTTCGGAAGACGCCGACGCCTGCCGGCGTTCCGGTGGCGATCACATCACCGGGCTCGAGGGTGAACGCCTGCGAGCAGTGGCTGACAATCTCGGCCACTCCGAAGTAGAGATCCGACGTCCGCGCGGCCTGGCGCACCTCGCCGTTGACGGTGCACCCGATCGCGAGGTCTCCTGCGTCGCCGAGCTCGTCGGTCGTGACGAGGACGGGCCCCATCGGGCAGAACGAGTCGAGCGACTTGCCGCGGGTCCACTGCCCGTCTCCGAATTGCAGGTCGCGTGCACTGACGTCGTTGAGGCACGTGTAGCCGAGCACGGCGTCGAGCGCCTGCTCCCTCGTCAGCCGGCGGGCCCTCCGTCCGATCACGACTCCGAGCTCGGCTTCGTAGTCGACCTGTGTCGTCAGCGCCGGGTCCCAGCAGATCGAGTCCCCCGGACCGATGACCGAAGTCGGGAACTTGGCAAAAATCAGGGGCGCGGTCGGCGGCTCGGCCCCTTCCTCGGCGGCATGCTCGCGATAATTACGCCCGATCGCGACCACCTTTCGTGGCCGCGGAACGGGGGCCAGCAGCTGCAGCTCCTCGAGGGGGCGGCCATCACGCCGGAAACGGTCCTCTGTCGCGCGCTCGCGCAACGCGTCCAACGCTCGCTGCCCGCCCGCGAGCAGCTCCACGATCGTCCTGGGGCCGCCCGGGGCGAGATCGGCTGCGAGGAGGGCGCGGTCCCCAACGGCCACCGCCAGACGCTCGTCGCCACCACTCTCTCGATACGAGCAGAGTCGCATCCGCCTCCCCGTCGGCCGGCAACCGACTGTTCAGAATGCTGGCTACCGAACGACGTGTTGAACGGTACGCTACGGCCCATGCAGGCGTCAATCGGCGGGAAGGCGGCCGAATGAAGGATGCCGGCGGGCCCGCGCGCCTCTTGCGGGTGGACCTGTCAAGTGGCG
>DASXSA010000212.1:0-3060 GCA_036506235.1 Candidatus Limnocylindrales bacterium
TGGCCGTGCTCGACCCGCCCCGGCCGACGGAGCGCTCCGGCGGCCGCTCCGTGGAGTTCTCCGCGTTCTGGAACGCGCGGCCGAAGCGGCGCATCCGAACCGCCAGGTAGTACTCCATGATCTGGCGCACCTGCGGCTCGCTCAGCAGATCGTCGGCGCGCAGCGCGTACTCGACGCGGGCCGTCGGGTTCGTGGCTCCCGCAGCCACAAGGCCGAGGTATTGCGGCGTGTCGGCGTCATCACGCAGCTCGCGCAGTCCACGGGCGAGCTTGGTGGCCGTCCCGAGCGAGGGCATCCGGTCGCCCCGGATCAGTCGCGAGATCGTCGAGTGATCGACGCCCGACTGCTGGGCGAGCTGGCGCTGAGACATCTTCTTGGCCTTGAGCTGGGCTCGAAGCCACTCGTTGAATGCCCGACCGTTCTGGCTGGTCATTGGAAGAATGCGCGCTCCGTGAAACGGCGCGGATGAAGCCGCGATGCCCGCACTATCCGGCGCCAAGGGGTCTGCCCTGTATCCCCCGTTTGTACCGGTCCGTCGACGCCACTCGGTCGCGACCTCGATGCGGAACAGTGAGCTACGGGACGGTCGCGATGGGATAAGCCGCGACGCGTCCGACATGCGGGGTAGTACGGCTGGCGTGGCCGTGCGGATGGCCCTGCGCGACGCATTTGCCCGCGTCCCCCCATCCTGACCGCCGAGCTTTAACGCGCGTTCAACGAGCGCGCCCTCCTGGCGGCCGCGTCACGTCACATCATCCGCGCCATCTCGACGATTGCGACTCGGGCGCATGCCTTAGTTGCCGCCGGTATGCACGATCGCCGCCCGAGTTCGTCCGGGCGTCAGGCGCTCGGGGCCGCCTCCGGGTGAGACCCGCGAATGCCCGCGCCCCGCCGCTTGGGCGAGATCGTGTACGCGATCGAGCCCAGGACGATGATCGAGAGGACGCTGATGGCGCGATCGACGAGCGCGATGGCGGTCGCCTCCGTCAAGGGCACGTGGTACGCGGCCGTGAGCACGCCGACAACCCCCGCCTCGACGATCCCCAGGCCGGCCGGGCTCAGCGGCACGGCGGTCAGGAGCGACCCGACCAACGCCACGAAAAACGCGCCCGAAATCCCGAGGGTGACATCGGGGAAGTGGAGCGCCAGGACGACGAGGTAGAGGCGCATGGCCTCGGTCGTCCAGATCAGGCCGGTGACGACGACGATTGGCGGCAGGTGCGAGAGCCCGATCGCGCCGAACACGCCTTCCTCGAATCGGTCGTAGTACTCGATCAGGCGGTGAGGGACCGGCAGCCGAACGAGGATCCGCCGCCCGAAGTTGCGCATCGTCAGAAGCCCGATCGCGAGCACGATGACGACCGCGACGCCCACCGCGAACACGAGCTGGATCGCAGTCGGCAGTCCGGTCCGGAAGCTCCAGTAGCCTGCGGCAAGCCCGAGCACGGCGATCGCGAACAGGTCCAGGACGCGCTCGATGAAGACCGTCCCGAAGGTCCGGCTCAGCGAGACAGGGCTGTTGATCTTCAGCAGGTAGGCGCGGTAGATGTCGCCCAGCTTCGCCGGCACGAGGCAGTTCACGAGCCACGACAGGAAGATGATCTCGGTCGAGTCGCGGACGCCTATCCGGAAGCCCGTCCCGCGCAGGATCAGCGTCCAGCGCAACCCACGCAGCGGGAACCCCGCGTAGTGGACGAGGAAGGCCAACAGCAACAGCCACGGGTTGGCGCCGAGGATCAGGCTCGGCAGCCGCTGCAGGTCGAAGCCCGGCAGGTTGACGACGACGAGGATCAGGAGGATGAGCGGCAGGAACAGCGAGAGCAGCGTTCGCGGCTGACGAAGCCGCGTGATCAGCGAAAGCTGAGCCTCGGTGACCTCGCGCTCGTTCTCGTCGCGGCTGCTGCCGCTGGCGCCAGTGGAGGCCGAGGCCGACCTCGGCGGCGAGGTCGAGGTCGGGTCGGAGGTGGCCTGTTCGGCCGTGCTCTCGTCGGGGATGTCGGGCCGGTCCGTCATTCGCGGCCTAATAACGCGTTCATCGGGCGACCGGGTGGTGAGGCGAGGAGCCGACACTCGGTGCACGCCGGTTGCCGCGGAGCCGCTGGATCGTTTTGGCGACCGGCATGAACGCGCGAACGACATAGGATGCCCGCCCGGTCACGAGCTCGGCCGATCCCAGTGCCTTCAGCAGACCTTCCGGCGTCGACGGATCCTCGTCGATCGCGACGTATGCCACGCCGATCTCGACGGTCGTGTGCGCATCGGACACCGCGACCCCCGGAAGGCCACGATCCCGGGCAAAAGACGCCGCCTTCTCGTTGCCGGACCCAACGGCCCGGGCATTGTGGGCCTCGATCCAGTCGACGCGGTCGGCGATCGCCCGGAATGTGGCGTTGCGGAGCATCGACCCTCGAAACCGATCGAACGGATGTGGCAGGCCGACGAGGCCGCCCTGCTCGCGAACCGCCGAAATCGCCTCCTCGGCGGAAAGGCCCGCCGGAATCGGGCGTTCGATGAACGCGGCGATCAGATCACCGCCGGTCGTCCGCAGTTCCTGACCGACGATCACGGAAAGCCCGGGTGGCGCTGCGTCGCGCGCCTCGAAGGCGCCGTCCACCCGATCGTGGTCCGTGATCGCGATGTGGGTCAGTCCACGGGCCGCCGCAGACCGGACGACCGACGCGGGCGAGGACAGCGAGTCGAAGCTCGCCCGGGTGTGGCAGTGAAGATCGAGGAAGTACCGGTGGCCGCTCGTACCCGGATCGATTGCCGTCACAACGTCAGACGGCCTGGACCAGGGACTTCTTGAAGAAGTCGAAGTGCTCGAGCGCCAGGCCGGTGCCGAGGGCGACGCAGTTCAGCGAGTTCTCGGCGACGTGGCACGGCACGCCGGTCACCTGCGTGAGCAGCTTGTCGATGTTGCGCAGGAGGGCGCCGCCACCGGACATGACCATGCCCTTGTCGATGATGTCGCTCGAGAGCTCGGGCGGCGTCTGCTCTAGGACGACCCGAACCGCCGAGACGAGCTGCTGAAGCGGCGCCTCGACGGCCTCCATGACTTCC
>DASXSA010000213.1:0-18057 GCA_036506235.1 Candidatus Limnocylindrales bacterium
GGCGAGGAGGTTCCGGCGCGACGCGACCCGGGTGAGTGCCGCGTAACTGAGCTGGATGGCGCCCGAGGCGAAGGCGCCGAGCGCCGAGAGGAACGCGATCGTCTCGACGGTGACGCCGAACTCGTCGATGACCTTGAGGTACACGAGCGGCAGGAGGACTGCCTGGGCGTGGTTGACGGCGTGGGCGATCGACAGCAGCCACAACGTTCGCATCGGCCGCACGTCGACGGGCACAACAACATCGCGGGCGAGCTCGTCGGGGAAGGCCACCTGCGGAGCGTACAGGGGCGAGCGCGGCCGCTGTCAGGGCGGAGGGCCCACCTGGTCACGTGGCCGTGACGTGCCGTATGGCAGGTCGGCGCTGTGAGCTTCCCTCGCTCATGCATGCACGGGACGACTAAGCGGAGGAGTCGCCCTCAGAGCACGTCTTTTCGCGCGTGTCGACGTTCGGATCTGATGGGCGATGGCAACCAACGGCCCCAAGTTCCGGTTATCAGTCCTCGGGTGCCTAGGTGAGGGTTTCGGGGGGCGTCGCCCTTGGCAGTCGCCACGGGAATACCAAGTGGAATTGATGGACCGCGGTGGGCCGAGCGGCGCCGCGCCGAGCGGCCTTGCGCCGAGCGGCCCTGCGCCGAGCCCCGCGGCGAGCGGCGCCCTGCCGAGCGCCCGTCGAGCACCGGCCGAACGGGCCCAATAGGCAAGGTGCCCTATTTCGGCGCGACGAGGCCAGCGCCTAGAGTGCGGGCAACGATCGACGCTGGAGCGACATCCAGCTCTGACACGAACGGTGTCGCCCCACGAAGGGCACTCGCCGATCGCCGGGGGCGTCGGGGGCATGCTGGGCGGGCTGCGGGGCCCGCCCAGCTTCGCGTTTTGCGCGGTTTTTGGCCAGGAGGCGGTCGGCCAGCTCTAGAACTGGTCCAGGTACCGCTCGACCTCCCAGTCGGAGACCTGCGTTCGGTACTCGTCCCACTCCGAGCGCTTGGCCTCGACGAAGTGCGACAGCACGTGGTCGCCGAGCGCCTCGGAGATGACCGGGTCCTTCTCCAGCTCGTCGATGGCCTCGCCGAGCGTGCCCGGCAGCTCCTTGATGCCCTTCGAAGCAATCGTGCTGGCGTCCATCTCGAAGAGCGACTCCTCGACCGGCTCCCCGAGCTGCAGCCCACGCTCTACGCCGTCCAGGCCCGCCGCGATCATCACGGCGAAGGCGAGGTAGGTGTTCGACGAGGGATCCGGGCAGCGGACCTCGCAGCGGGTGCCCTCGACCGACTTGCCGGGCGAGACCATCGGCACGCGGATCAGCGCTGAGCGGTTCGTCCGTCCCCAGGTCAGGTAGGTGGGCGCCTCGTAGCCGGGCACCAGCCGCTTGTACGAGTTCACGAGGGGCGCGAGGACGGCGATCATGCCCCGCGCGTGGGCCAGGATGCCCGCCATGTACGAGCGCGCCACGTCCGACAGCCCGTAGGGATTCGAGCCATCGGCGAACGCGTTTCGGTCGTCCGCGATCGAGTACAGGCTCTGGTGCGTGTGCATGCCTGAGCCGTTGATGCCGTGGATCGGCTTGGGCATGAACGTCGCGTACAGCCCGTGCTGCTGGGCGATCGCCTTGAGCGTGAACTTGAAGGTGACCGCGTTGTCGGCCGTCCGCAGCGCGTCGGAGTACTCGAAGTCGATCTCGTGCTGGCCCGCGGCCACCTCGTGGTGCGCGGCCTCGACCCGGATGCCGAACGCCTCGAGCGCGTCCACCATGTCCTGGCGGACCTCCTGCGCGAGGTCGGTCGAGTAGTCGAAGTAGCCCGCCTGGTCGTGCGGCAGCGGCTGGATCGTGCCGTCGTCCGCGCGCCGGAAGAGGAAGAACTCGAGTTCGGGGCCGGTGTTCACGACATAGCCGAGCTTCTTCGCGCGCTCCATCTGCCGGCGAAGGACCCCCCGCGGATCGCCCACGAACGGCTCGCCTCGCGGCGTGAATACGTCGCAGATCACGCGTGCCGTACCTCGCGGACCGGCACCCTTCTGCCACGGGATCTCGGCGAAGGTGCTCATGTCCGGGATCAGGTACTGATCCGACTCGGCGATCCGGGTGAAGCCCTCGATCGATGAACCGTCGAACCACGTCCCGTGGCTGACCGAGCCCTCGAGCTGGTGGATCGGGATCGTCACTGCCTTGACGTGACCGATGACGTCGGTGAACTGCAGCTGGACGAAACGAATGCCGCTGCTCTTGGCGCGCTCAATGCGCTCCCTCGCCTCGGGAGCCTCGACTTTCTCGGCGAGCTTCGCTCCGCTGCTTGAGTTGGTGTCGACGGCCATGGCTCCTCCTCCGGCGGGTCGCGTGATTGGCATCGGATCACTGGTGTCGCGTCGGCTGCGGCTCGTCGGGGCCCGCAGAACGGCGACTACCCGGTCGGCCAGAGTCTAGTCCTCGGGCGGATGGCGTTGCGGAGCTCCGCCTCCGACCTCGGAGAGCTGGTGGCTGCCCATTGCTGAGGTTGCCCACTCAGCGAGTCATGGCGCGCGGAGTTCTAGAGCTCGCTGTAGAGGTAGAACTCGTACGGGTGCGGCCGAAGCGCGACCTGCTTGGCGCTGTCCCGCCGGAAGGCCAGGTGCGTCTCGATCAGGTCCGAGGTGAAAACGTCGCCGCGAAGCAGGTACTCCTGGTCGCCCTCGAGAGCGTCGAGGGCCTCCTCGAGCGAGCCCGGCGTGCCCGCGATGTTCGCCTTCTCATGATCGGGCAGCTCGTAGATGTCCTTGTCGACCGGGGCCGGCGGCTCGATCCGGTTCAGGATGCCGTCGATCCCCGCCATGAGCTGTGCCGAGAACGAGAGGTAGGGATTGCAGGTCGGGTCGGGTGAGCGGAACTCCAGGCGCCGCGCCTCGGGAGTCGAGAAGTACGTCGGGATGCGGATGCACGCCGACCGGTTGCGCTGCGAGTAGACGAGGTTGATCGGTGCCTCGTAGCCGGGGACCAGCCGGCGGTACGAGTTGGTGGTCGGCGCGGCGAAGGCGAGTACGGACTTCGCGTGCTTGAGCAGGCCGCCGATGTACCAGCGCGCCTCGTTCGAGAGCAGCGCGTAGCCGTCCTCGTTGTAGAAGATGTTGCGGTCGCCGTCCCACAGGCTCTGGTGGGTGTGCATCCCGGAGCCGTTGTCGCCGTATAGCGGCTTCGGCATGAACGTGACCACGTACCCGGCGCGGGCAGCCGTCTGCTTCACGATGTACTTGTACTTGAGCACCTTGTCGGCGGTCTCGACCAGGGTGCCGTAGCGGATGTCGATCTCGGCCTGACCAGGCCCGCCGACCTCATGGTGCTGGACCTCGACCTGGATGCCCGCGGCCTCCAGGTTCAGGACCATCTCCGAACGCAGGTCCTGGAACTTGTCCAGCGGCGGGACCGGGAAGTAGCCCTCCTTGGGCCTCGGCCGGTGGGCGAGGTTGGGGGTCGTGTTCTGCCCGCTGTTCCAGATGCCTTCCTCGGAGTCGATCTCGTAGAAGCCCCGATAGCCCGTCTGGTCGAAGCGGAGCGAGTTGAAGATGTAGAACTCGATCTCCGGGCCCCAGTACGCAGTGGTGGCGATGCCCGAGGCTGCCAGGAAACGCTCGGCCTTGCGGGCGACGTAGCGTGGGTCGCGCGTGTACGGGGCCCGATCGCCCGGCTCGACGACGTTGCACAGGACGACCAGGGTCGGCACGCGAAGCGTCGGGTCGACGAACGCGGTGGCCGGGTCCGGGATCAGGAGCATGTCGCTCTCGTGGATGTGCTGGTAGCCGCGAATGCTCGAACCGTCGAAGCCGATGCCGTCGATGAACAGGCCTTCCGTCAGCTCGCGGACGGGAATCGAGAAGTGCTGGGCCTGCCCGGGTACGTCCACGAAGCGCAGGTCGACGATCTGGACGCCGGCATCCCGTGCGCGCTCCAGCACCTCGGCGACGGTGCCTGTGGTCGGGATGACGCCGCTCTCCGTGGCGGTCAGGCGATCGAGGGTCGCGGACATCGAGCGATATTCCTCCGTTCCCGTATGGCCCCCGGCGGTGGCCTCTGCTGCGCGGCGCACGACGAGAGACGTCGGAGCCGTCCGTTGGCCGGAGGCTAGCAGTGACGAAAGGGGGCCGAGGTCGCGGAACGGTTACTGCTGAGTGGCGGGCGCGTTCTGGTTCGCAGTGGCGTTTGGCGCGGGTCTTGCGGCCACCAGGTCCGAGAGCAGGCGGCCGAACTCGCGCTCGAAATCGACGTACCGGTCCGCACGGCCGACGACCTGGAGAATGCCCGCGGAGTCGAGCCGGGTCCACACGCGACGGCGCGGAAGGTAGAACGTGATCAGCAGGCCGGCCAGCAGCGACCCGAAGGCCAGCCACACGAGACCCTGGCCGGGATCCCCCTTTGCGATCAGGATCGTGGCGCCCTCGACGCCTCTCAGTTCCACCGTGAACGCCGCGTCCGGCGACCTGCCGGTCTCGCCGATGCCGAGGAAGAACGGCGCAAATGACTGGATCGCAGGGCTCCCGTCCTGGTTCTGGCCGACGGCCCGGTAGGGGACCAACAGGACACCCTGGCCCGGATCCTCGGTCAGCAGCAGGTCCAGCCCGACGTCGGTCCCCGGCACGCTCATCTCGTCGTAGGGCTGGCCCGCCGCTTGACGAAGCAGCGGGACGGGACCGGACCACAGGACGGCGCCGGTTACGTCGCGAATGACGAGGTCGGGGGCCGGCCGGAAGCCGTTCTGGTGGAACGTGTAGCCGGCAACGGAGAGAGGATCGTTGACGCGGATCGTCTTGCGCGCGAGCAGCTGGCCCTCGCGGTAGACGGCCAGGTCCGTCGTGAAGTCGGCGAACGAGCCGTCGGGGTTTCGCGGCGCCTGGAAGCCGAAGCTCTTGATGCTGAGCAGGCCGGGGGTGCCAATGGCCTGCACGGGGGCCGTCTCGCCCGCCCCGAGGACGAGGCCTGCCTCCGAGCCGAGCCGGCTGGTCACGCCGGCCGCGACGAGGAACAGGATCAGCCCGAGGTGCGTGAGCAGCGTGGCCATCTTCGTGTAGCGGTTTCGGTCGCCGTACACGTAGCGGTGTCCGCCCGCCTCCTCGACGCGGACGGTGAACCGGTGCCGACGGAGAACGGCGGCCACGTCCGCCTGGCCCATTCCGCTCACGCCGGCGCGGTCAGGTAGCCGGTGATCGAAGAACGCATCTGGCTGGACGACCCGGATCTCGTGCGACTGCCGCCACAGGCGGGGCGTGCGGTCGAGCGTGCAGACCACGATCGACACGAGCAGGAGGACCAGGCTCACGGAGAACCATGTCGAGCGGAAGATCTGGAACACCTGCAGGCGCTCGAGCAGGTCGACGACCGCCGATCCGAGGGCCGGGTCGTAGCGATCGTGGATCACCGACATCTGGTCCGCGTAGTCGCTGACGGACTGGAAGGCCGACGAGGGCAGCTGGCGGACGACCATCCCAACAGCAGCCAGCGAGCCGGCCACGATGATCTGCAGGACGGCGAAGTTGACCGCCGTGAGCAGGTCCCATGTCGCGGTGCCCGCTCGCGCGATGACGTTTGGACCGGCGGGAGGCGCGCGTCGGATCAGCTCGAGAGCGGGGCTGGCGATGGCCGCCTCCTAGGGTGTCGCGGCGGCTCCGATCGCGACGCGGCGGGATGCCGAAACGGATCGGGCCGATTCGAGTGCCTGCTCGAAGTCGAGGCGTAGGTCTTCCACGTCCTCCAGCCCGATCGAGAAGCGCAGCAGGCCGGGGGCGACGCCGGCTTCGATGAGCTCGGCCTCCTTCAGCTGGCGGTGCGTCGTGGACGCCGGATGGGCCACGATCGTGTGGATGCTGCCAAGCGACGCAGTCCGCTCCGGGACGGTCAGGGCATCGATGAATGCTCGTCCCGCGTCACGGCCGCCCGCCAACTCCATGGCGAACATGCCGCCGCCGGCCGCAAGCTGGCGGCGAGCGGTCTCGTGCTGCGGGTGGCTGGCCAGGGCCGGGTGGTAGACGCGGTCGACGCCTGGCTGCCGCTCCAGCCAGTCGGCCAGGGCGGAGGCGCTGGCGGAGTGACGCTCCATCCGCAGGGCAAGCGTTGGCAGCCCACGCAGCACGAGGAATGCGGCGAGCGGCGCGAGGCTGGCACCGGTGTCGGTCGCGATCGCGCGGATCTTCTCGATCAGCGCGGGCGATCCACACACGATTCCTGCCATCACGTCGGAGTGGCCGCTCAGGTACTTCGTGCCGGACTCCACGACGAGGTCCGCGCCGAGCTCCAGCGGCCGGCAGAGGTAGGGCGAGGCGAACGTGTTGTCGACGACCAGGGTTGCGCCGTGGCGATGTGCCAGATCGGCCAGGGCCGCGACGTCGGAGACGACGATCGTGGGATTTGACACGGTCTCCACGTACAGCACGCGGGTGGCAGAGTCGGCGAGAGCGCGCTCGACGGCGGCGAGATCGCTGGGGTCCACGAATTCGGTGCGGATGCCGAGGCCCCCGAGGACGCGGGTCAGGAGGGATCGTGTGGAGCCGTACATGACGCGCGTAGCGACGATCCGCTCGCCGGCCTCCAGGAGTGACAGGAACGTCGCATGGATCGCGGCCATCCCCGTGGCGAAGGCGAAGCCGGCCTTCGCGCCTTCAAGCTCGGCGACCGCCTGCGCGAGCGCGGCTGACGTCGGGTTGTCGATCCGGCTGTAGGCGTACCCCGGGCGTCGAGCGTTGAGCACATCTGCCAGTTCGTCCGAGTCCCGGGACGAGAACGTGACCGACTGGTAGATCGGGACCGCGTTCGGCTGCTGGTCGACTTCGGGTGCCCGGGTAGCCGCATGGATGGCCCGCGTGGAGAACCCTTTCACGCGCCGCGACGCCTCGCGCTGCGCGCCGGAACCGTCGCCTGGCGTGGCGGAGCCGTGGTTCGCTCGAGGGGGATGGTCCACGGCCGAGATGCTACACCGACTCTTCGGGTCGGCCTCCGACGGCGATCTCGGCTTCGGTGTAGATCGCGACCCGGTTCTTGCCGGTCCGCTTGGAGGCGTACATCGCCTGGTCTGCGCTGATCATGAGCTCGTCGGGCGTGGCCCCGTCATGGGGATAGGCAACGACGCCGACCGAGAGGGACGTGCGGACGCTGATCTGGCCGGCCGGGAAGATCTGCTCGGCGACGCCCTGGCGGATCTTCTCGCCGAGGACGAAGCCACCGGTTGGATCGGTTTCCGGCAGCACCACGACGAACTCGTCGCCGCCGTAGCGCGCCGCGACGTCGATCCGCCGGACGCCTGCCCGGATGATCTCGCCGACCCGTTTGAGGACGCGGTCGCCCTGGAAGTGCCCGTACCGGTCGTTGATCGCCTTGAGCCCGTCGAGGTCCATCATCAGGAGGCAGAAGCCGCGACCCGATCGGGCGCTGCGCTGCACCTCGCGTTCGAGGGCCGCGAAGAAGAACGCGCGGTTGAACAAGCCGGTCAGGGAATCGACGGTGGAAAGGCGGATCGCGGCCTCCCTGGAGCGGCGCTGCTCGCGGGCGATGACCATCGCCACGTAGCTGAGCAGCACGAGCGCGATCAGGTTGAAGCCGATGCCCGCCACGTCCGTCGTGGTCAGCTCGCGACCGCCGAAGTTCGCCACAGAGCCAAGCACGTAGCCGAGGCTGGCCGCCGTGGCGATCACCAGGGTCGTGAGCGGGCTCACGACGAGCGCCGCGCCGGCGACGATCACCGGGTAGGCGAAGAAGAAGGGGCTGGCGTTGCCGCCAGTCAGCATGATCAGCAGCGACACGAACGTGATCGCCGCCGAGCCCTCGACGATGAACTTCGTGGCGCCGAGGAACCGGTCGGGGAGCAGCTCGTGGACGACGAGCATGAACGTGCCCGCCAGCGCCAGAAGCGCCAGGATCGCGAGCTGCGTGTCCGGCCACAGGCCGGTGATGACGACCAGCGCGGCGGTCGAGAGGATGAACACCCAGGTCGCGATGCGCACGACACGGTCGTAGGCCGCCGGCGGGACGCCGTCGTCGATGAACGTGCCAACCCCGTCCCCGACGAGACCCGACATTCCCTGCATCGTCGGGACCTCGGGAACCTCGCGCGCACCGGCGAACGGTGACGGTCGGCCCAGCAGCGTGGGGGCCACCACTGCGGTCATCAGCGCGAGGTTGCCGATGACGGCGATGAGTAACAGAAGCAGTACCGGACCCACCTCGCGCACGTCCTCGTCAAGGCGGGGACCCGGTGTCCCCGGTGCCGTCCATCTTAGCCGCGACTGCCGCTAAAAGCCCCCGCTCGTGGTGCTTCGATGCGCCACAAGTCTCGATCAGCGGGTGCCCCACTGGTACGTTTGCTTGACCATTCGTAGGTAGACGAAGGTCTCCGTCTCCCGGACGCCATCGATCGCCCGCAGGCGCTCGGCGAGGAAGCGCAGGAGGGCCTCGTTGTCTTCGCTCACCGTCTCGATCAGGATGTCGTACGAGCCGGCGGTGATGACGACGTAATCGACCTCCGGGAACTCCGCAAGGCGGTCCGCGACCTGCATGAGCTTGTTGGCTTCGCACTTGATGCCGATCATCGCAACCTGCTGGAAGCCGAGGCGCAGGGGATCCGTCACTCCGACGATCTGGAGGATGCCTCGCTCGACCATGCGGTTGGTACGCGCCCGGACGGCGGCCTCCGAGACGCCCAACTCGGTGGCGATCTGGGTGAACGGCTTGCGCCCGTCCTCCTGGAGGTGCTCGATGATCCGCTTGTCGAGCGGCGAGACCTCATCACCGCGACCATTCACGGTTCGCGTCCGCGGATGGGTCATCGCGTCACCTCCGGGAGCGCGATCCTAGCACGCGCATAGAGGGCCTCCGAACGGGAAAAGGGGAGGCGGTGAGCGCCGGGATCGATCTTCGTTGCGCCCAGAACACCAAATGGCAGGACCCGGGGCTCGAGATCGCCGCCGCTCCCTCCGTCGGCCGTGCAAATCTCCCGCGGCACGTTCATGCGGGCATGAAACGCTCGGGGCGGAAGAGCCTCAAGGGCGCGGAGGCAGGTGTCCGGCCGCTTTCCTTCGCTTTTGGTGTTCTGCGTGCAACAGCCTGTCGACCGACAAGCCGGCGGCCGACCCGGCGAAGGGCCCGCTAGGCGCCTCCCGCGGTGCCTTGCAAGGGCCGCCCGTCGCCGAGCGCGAAGGCGACGGCGTCGACCACGGACAGCTGCTGCCCCTCGCGCCAGGAGCGCTGCGCCTCCGGGTCGTCCTCGGGGAGCTTCGGGATCTCCCACGACCACTCGCCGATGGGGATGTTCACCAGGTCCAGGCCGGTCGACGCCTGGAGTGCTGACGCGGCTCCCGCGAGGCGCCACTGGCGGTCCGTCTCACCACGCGCGGAGGCCAGCAGCGCGAAGTCGAGCAGCAGGATCAGGATCCCCGACAGGTCGTTCGACCTGCTGAACGTCTCCAGCGCCTCGCGCAGGAACGGCTCACCCGGGTCCGGTCGACCCAGGTTGACCTCGAACATCCCGAGCATGTGGTTCGCCCAGCCGACCCCGAACTCATCGCCGAGCTTGCGCGAAAGCGCCAGGCTCTCCTCGAAGTGAGCTCGCGCCGTGTCGTACTGGGCCGAGACGCCCTCGGCGATCGCGAGCGCCCAGAGCGCCCCAGCGATCCCCCGCTCGTCACCGAGTTCGCGGAACAGGGCCAGCGCTTCGTCGAGGTACGGGCGCCCGGCCTTGTAGATGGCCGTTCCATCCGTAGCCTCGCCGACGGCCGCGAACCCGTAGTTGTAGAGGGCCTCGGCGAGGGCGTGCCGGTCGCCGGATTCGCGGGCCGCGGCAAGGGCGGCTTCATAGTTGGCGTGCGTCAGAGGGAAGTCGCCACGCCAGTAGGCGATAGAGCCGGCGGCGCCGAGCGCCCGCGTACGGATGAGGGGCGGCAATTTGGACACGCCATCCATCCGAAGGGCGCGTGCGGCGCGCTCGGTCGCCTCGAACAGGTGACCCCGGATCTGCCAGAAGCGCCAGAGTGCGGACACGAGGCGCAGGGCGGTCTCCGCACGACCCTCGTTCACCGCCCAGTCGAAGGCTGCCCGCAGGTTGTCGTGATCGAGCGCCAGTCGATCGAGCCAGCGACCGGCCTCCCTGCCCGTCAGGTAGGCGGCCGCGCCCTCGGCGACGGCGAGGTACGTCTCAGCGTGGCGGCTCCGGAGCACGTCGGCCTCACCGGCGGTGTCGAGCTGCTCGAGGGCGTACTCGCGGATCGTCGCCAGCATCGCGAAACGAGGCTCCGATTCGGAGGGCGGAACGCCCCGAACGAGGCTCTGCTCGGCGAGCGAGGCGAGGCCGTCGAGGATGTCCCGCCCGACTTCCGATGCGGGTCCGCAGATGCCCTCAGCCTGGCTCAGGCAGGCGCCGCCCGAAAAGACCGCGAATCGCTCGAACAGGCGGCGGTCGGGCAGGTCGAGGAGGTCATGGCTCCAGTCGATCGCTCCACGGAGCGTCTGCTGGCGCGCGGGGAGGTCACGAGGTCCGCCGGTCAGGACCGCCAGTCGCTCGTCGAGCCGGGTCCGGAGCGTCTCGACCGGCAGGATCCGAAGTCGGGCGGCCGCCAGCTCGATCGCGAGCGGCAGCCCGTCGAGCCGGGTCACGATTTCGGCCACGGCAGGGGCGTTTTCGTCGGTGAGCTGGAAGCCCGGGTTGGCCGCCAGTCCGCGTTCGATGAACAGGCGAACCGCCTCCGACTCCATGGCTTCCTCGGCCCGGATACGGTCGGTCGCGTGCGGCAGTCCCAGCGGTGGAACGGAGAACTCCTGCTCGCCGTAGATGCGAAGCAGGATGCGGCTGGTCGCCACGACCTTGAGATTGGGCGCGTCGCGCATGAGCCTGGCGATGGCCTTGCCGGCATCGACGACCTGCTCGAAGTTGTCGAGGATCAGCAGCGTCTGGCGGTCGCGGAGATGCTCGATGAGCCGGTCGAGCGGTGGCGAGTTGCCGACCTCGACGCCGAGGGCGTGATCGATCGTCGAGGGAACCAGCTCCGGGTCCGTGACCGTGTCGAGGGGAACGAAGAACACGCCCTCCCGGAACTCGTCGAGCATCTCTGCCCCGAGCTGGAGGGCCAGCCTCGTCTTGCCGGTGCCGCCCGGGCCCGTCAGCGTCAGGAGTCGCGTCCCGGCCAGCAGCCGTCGCGCGGTTTCGATCTCGTTGCGACCGACGAAGGTGGTCGGCTCGACCGGCAGGTTGTTCGGGCGTGCCTCGAGCGTGCGCAGGGCCGGGAAGGAGCTCGGGAGGTCCGGAATCACGGCCTGGAAGAGGCGCTCGGGATGGGTCAGGTCGCGGAGCCGGTGCTCGCCGAGGTCCCGCAGCTCGACGCCTGCCGGGAGGTCCGCGGCTGCCAGGGCGCGCGCCGCGTCCGAGAGCAGGACCTGGCCGCCGTGGCCCGCGGCCGTGATCCGCGCGACCTGATGGAGGGTGAGACCGACATAGTCGCCGCCGACCAGGGTGGCCTCGCCAGCGTGTATGCCCATCCGGACCCTGATCGCGTGGCCCTCCGGCCAGGCGTGATCCGCCAGGGCCCTCTGAGCGTCGACCGAGGCCATGACCGCCGACGCGGCATCAGAAAATGCCGCGAAGACCGCGTCGCCCTCCGTCCCGATGACGCTGCCGCCGTAGCGGGCGATGGCCTCCTCGAGCAGGGCACGGTGCTCGATCAGCAGCTGGCGATAGGCGTCACCAAGGTCCTGGATGAGTCGGGTGGAGCCCTCGATGTCCGTGAACAGGAAGGTGACGGTCCCGGTGGGCAGCGGCCGTGCAGCCGCGTCGATCCCAGACTTGGCGGGCGACCGGGCTGGGCTGTCGCTCATGGGCGTGAGTATGCCGGGAAGAAGCGCCGGATCGGGAAGGTGGTCGGGGCGGCGGGATTTGAACCCGCGATCTCGTGCTCCCAAAGCACGTGCGTTACCGGGCTACGCTACACCCCGACGATGTGAACCTGAACATCGGACGATACTCGACTTCGGCCGGTCGGGCTGGACTTTCAGGCTGCACGCCGCGTCCGCTTGCGAGGTCACCCGCCAGCAATCCGTTACAGGATCGGGGCGATGGTCACGGGCTCGCGGATGCCCTTCAGTTGCTCCGCGCGGCTCGGACCCTGCGCGACCCTGGATAGGATTGCGGCGAGCACGTCCACGCTGGCCAGGATCTCGTCCGGGCCGGCGAGGCCGGCGATTCGGGCAGCGATGTGGACGCCCCGTCCGGTGTAGCCAGTGCCGCTTCGATTCACCTCTGCGGAATGCAGGCCAATCCGCAGCGCTGGTGCAAACCCATGGTCCCGTCGGTGGTCGCGCATCGTGCGTCGGATAGCCATCGCGCAGGCGATGGCGCGATCGGGGTCTTCGAACGCGATGAAGAAGCCGTCCCCGGCGTGGTCCACGATCTCGCCGCCGTGCTCGATCACCAGGTGCCGAATGATCTGGTCGTGCCAGCGGCCCAGGCTCTCCCAGGCCTGGTCACCGATCGCCTCGATGAGGTCGGTCGAGCGCACCACGTCGGTGAACATGCAGACCCTGTGACCCCTCGTAGGTGGCGGGGTGAGTTCGGGTCTGCCGGCTGCCAGATCCAGGATGGCCCGAGTGCGTTCGAGGTCCGGATTCGCTTTCAGTTGCTTGAAGGCGGCGGTTGCCGAGCGCAGCTCCATGATTGCCCCCTCGCTGCGGCCGGCGGCCAGCAGTGCCTCACCAAGGCTGACCCTGGCGCGCGCCATCTCGTAGGGGGCATTGAGCTCCTGCCACAATCGCCGTTCGCGACGGAATGCGTCCGCAGCGGCCGCCGCGTTGCCCTGGACCAGGTCCACCTGACCGCGCGCCCGTGCTGCACCTGCCCGCAGCGCATGAGTCCGATAGGTGTCGGCCAACTGCTCCATCTCGGCGGCAAACGCGTCGGCGTCGCTCGAATTTGTCGCCGCCAGGGCGGCTTCGACGCTTGCGGGGAGGAGCCGCGCCCTGCCGAGTGGGGTTAAGGTCGGGTCAGACAGCGCTTCGGTGAGAAGGTCGACCGCAGCGTCTGGCCTGCCCTGGGCAAGCCGGAGCATCGCCAAGCCGGGCTCCGGGTCGCGTCCCAGCTCGTGGGCCTCGTTGAACGCCGCCTCTGCGGCCCCGTAGTCGCCCAACCGAAGGCGAATCTCACCGATCTGATAGAAGCCCTCGCCGGCATAGTCGAGGGCGAAGCCGCGCAGCTCGTCCGTGGCGCGTCGAGCCTCCGACTCGGCGAACTCCCAGTCTCCGCTGAGCCGGATGATCTCCGCGCGCCGGACACGGCACATGCCGGGGAAGCCGGTGATCTGCTGACGGTCGCACCAACGCTTGGCAGCATCGGCGAAGTCGGCCGCGCGCCGATAGTCGGTGAGGTCTTCGCACGCGACCGTGGCATTGCAGTAGACGACGGCTGTGGCAATGGGCGAGAGTTGGTCGCCGACCGCGGCAACGATGGCCTCCTCCAGCAGGCCCATCCCCTCCTCGACCTGGCCCTGCGCGATCATCACCCGCCCGATATCCTGCAGGGCCAAGGTGGTCAGGTCGCCATCGTGGTACCGCTGGCCGATCTCGAGCGTCCGCTTGGCGCGGCGCAGCGCCTCATCCAGCCCGCCGCGGTCCAGGGCGGAATTCATCAGGGCGCGCTCGAGATACCCGTGGTCGGCCGACTCGGGTAGGTCCTCGAGCAAGCGCTGAGCCCGTCGTAGCCAGCCTGACGCTACGGATTCCTGCAACCGGTGTCGGTAATCGCCGGAAAGGCTGATGGCAGTCGTGGCGGCGCTTCGCAGGTCACCGGCAGCAGAGTAGGCGGCAAACGCGCGCTCCTGCGCCGAGATGCCCAGCATCATGTCCCCGGACCACCACGCGGCGCTCGCCAGGCTCATGAGATCCTCAGGTCCCAGCGCTTCCTGTTGAGCTGCCACGCCGAACAACTCCAAGGCTTCGCTCCAGCGATGGCCCGCGATGGCGACGCGTGCCAGCACCACCGCGTCGGTAGGCGGCGTGTCCGGCGTGATGGTGCTCACCGAGCTGCGCGGTGCCTCCTGAAGCTCCCGAGCGGTAGGGACCGTGGTCCGTGATCCTACATTGGAGGTGGCCTACCGCCGAGGGCACATCACCATTGGGTCGTGGTCCGCACCGAAAGCGGAATGAGTGACGTTAGCCTGAAGACACCGATGTAACGATACCGACGCCAAGGCGTTCTCCTCACAAGACACCCCTGAGGAGAGGCTTCCGTGAGCAGGAATCGCGGCGTCCGACTCGTGACGCTTCTGATCGCATCCATCGTCATCCTGGTGGGGGCTGCATCGCCTGCCGCTGCCGCATCCAAGGCTCGCGTGTCCACGCTCAGCCAACCGGTCAACGGACTGTACGCGGACGGGCCGGGCTGGCCCGGTAGCGGCGCGCCCTTCAACGCGAGCGCGTCGGCGACCTACTCCGCGAGCGTGTCGCCGCAGGACCCATCTGTCCTCCAGATCACCGTCAACGCTAGCTCGACCTGGTCGTTTGTCTTCGCCTCCGCCCCTGGGACGACGCTCTCGACCGGCAACTACACAAATGCGGTCCGTGCCTCCTTCCGCGGGCCAGGCCAGAATGGCGTCGATCTCTCGGTTGGTTCTACCGGCTGCAGCACGTTCAGCGGGTCGTTTACGGTCCTGGAGCTCGAGAAGGACGGCGGCGGCGCGATTTCGGCGGCCGCTGTCGATTACGAGATCCACTGCGAGTCGCAAACGCCCGCGGTCGCCGGGAGCGTTCGATTCCAGTCGCTGATCGGCTACCGGGCGATCGCCATCGATCCGTTCCCCGTTCCTCCGCCCCTCGGCGTGGCGTCAGAGGTTGTCGGTTATCCTGCCCCTGATAGCGCGATCACGGTGGAGTCCACCGGCACGGATCCGCTCACGATCTCTTCTGTCAACCTGACGGGGAGCTCGGACTTTGACATCACGAGTCAAGATTGCACGGCCGCTGCGCTCCCGGGCGGCGGGCCGTGCGCGATCCACATCGGGTTTACACCCTCAGCAATCGGTCTCCGATCAGCGTCGTTGTCGATCGCGGACAACGCCCGTGCCGGCGGGCACGGATTCGGCCTGGCCGGCCAGGGCCTGCTGGCTGGCGTGACACCGTCGGCCCTCGATCTGGGCACGCAAGAGATCTATACGTGGGGTAACCCACAAACCATTACGGTCCGCAACGGGCCGAACACGCTAGGGATCACCGACCTCCGGCTCTACAGCGCGCGGACCGATTTCGCGCTTGCGGGCGTGACCTGCGGCGCCAGTGTTACTCCAGGGGCCACCTGCACAATCAAGGTCCGTTTTCGGCCAACGATCGTCGGTCCCCAAACGGCCAGCGTGATCGTCTACACCTCCGACGCCGGCAACATCGGAACCAACATCACGGCCACCGGTCAGAAAGGGACGGCGATCACGTGGGGCTCGACCCGGTCGCTCGCCTACCGCTGGAACTCGGGCAATGGCCTGGCGCGGTCTACCAGCTCGACGGCCTCCTACCTCCACACGATCGAGTCGAGCAATCGCGTCGGCAGCCACCTGGTGACCGACAGCGGACCGTACGAGCCAATCCTCTATGCACGAAGCTCCAACGGAGGCGCGACGTGGAGCACAGCGGTCCGGCTGAACCCGACAACGCAGCATGGCGATCGCCCGGCAATCGCGGCATACGGCTCGTATGTATATGCGACCTGGGTCAAGATCGGCCACGCGGTCCATTACAGCCATACGGCGCCGCGGGTGATCTACGTACGCGTCAATCACTCGTACGGTAGTGGCACCTGGGGGACGATCCATCGGATCACCTCGCTCACGGGGCGCGTTGACTTCCCGGTGATCGCGGTCTACGGGGCCTCCGTCTATCTCGTGTGGACGGATGCTGTGACTGGCTCCATCAGGATCGCGATCAGCCGGGATCGAGGAGCCACGTGGCACACCACGACGCTTGGGTCAACGACCTCCGGCACGGCTGACGGCAAGGGTGGCTATCCGGTCGTTGCCGTGTCGGGCAGCCGCATCATTGTGGCTTGGAGGTCGAATTCGTCAGGGGCGATCCGCGTCCGCACGTCAACGACGAGCGGCAGCAGCTGGGCTGCCGCGGTCACGGTTTCGTCAGCGTCGAACAGCTATCCGGCGGTCGCCGCGCGCGGCACCAGGTTCGCCGTCAGCTGGACGACGACAGCCGGCGCGCATGTGCGCGTCGCGAACGGCACGACATGGGGCGTGGATGCGTCGGTCGGACCGCCCGGCTCGTCGACCTCGTACGTCTGGAGCTCCGGCCCGGCGGTCGCCCTCCAGGGAACCGGCGGCGTGGCGCTTGCATGGTCCGCCTGCGTCCGTGACTGCTCGTCGCAGCTCGGTGCTCGCTATGACCTGATCTGGGCCGAGTCCGGCAGCAACGGCGCGACTTGGGCTCGCCAGGTCGTCGGATGGTCGGAAACCACAGGTGGCCAAATCAAGATCCTGCCGTCGATCGTTTGGGCGGCGCCAACGCTCCGCTACGTGGAGTGGAACGGGATCAACCCGGAGGTGGGAGCCTTCGGGCTCTTCCTCCGCGCCGGGTCCGGCGTGCCCTGATCGACGGCCGCGCTACAGTCCGGGCGTGGCGAAGGACGAGACGGGCGTCGCGCTCAAGCGGGAGACAGCCGGGCGCTATCGCAGCGCCGACGGCCGGTTCACGGTCGAATCCCAGGGCGCGAATGACTGGTACGTGGCCGACGAGGAGCAGGTCGACCAGCTTGGCCAGCCCGTGCTGCGCGGCCCCTATCCGAGCCTTGCAGAGGCTAGGGAGGCGGTCGCAGAGGCCAGAGCCAAGCCGGTTGTCGGTCGCGCGCTGCCCAGAGTGAAGACGACGCCTGAAGAGGCCAGGCCGCCGCGGGCGGCGGCCAAACCGCAACCGCAGCGAGACGACGGCAAGGCCACGGCGACCTCGAAACGAGCCTCGGCAGCCGATGCCAAGCTCCCCAAATGGCTGGCCGACATCGATGCTGATCGGCGCACTTCCGCGAAGCAGATGGCCAACGAACTGGCCGGGCTGGGCGTGGACGATCCCGAGCAGGTCGTGGCGGAGGACTTCCGCTCCGACGAGCCGTTGATCGCCGAGGCGGTCCTGGCTCGCCGGCTGCGGGAACGGCTCGGCAGCGATAAGGACGTCGGAGCCGTGCTCGACATCCTCCGCGACGAGGGCTTCCGGCCGGGAGCGGGCCGGCCGCCCTTCGGCTGGCGCCTGATCGAGCTCGATCGCCAGGGTCGTCCGACCCAGCGGCGGCTGCGCGTCAAGCGAGAGCGGTAATTTGCGACCCGGACTGCAACACCTGCCGGCGACCGGCCGTCAGTTGGTGGACGCCGGGCGGCGGCTGGCAGGCTGAACGACCCGTCCGGCGTCGCCACCCAGCTCGACACCACCCCAGAGACCGCGCAGTTGTCGCGCCATTCCACGGGCTGCGCGCGCCCGGTGGGAGATCCGATTCTTCTCGATCGCCGTCCATTCACCGAACGTCCGGCCACCGGGCGGCTCGACCGAGGGCTCGAAGATCGGGTCGTAGCCGAACCCGCCTGAGCCTCGGGGCGCCGTCGCGATTCGGCCTCGGACGGTGCCACGGGTGACGATCAGCTCCGGGGCTGCTCGTTCGGCGCTCGGTAGCGCGAGCGCCAGCACACAGACATACCGCGCGCCACGCGCCGCGGGTGCGAGTCCGTCCAGGGCGCGCAGGAGCTTGGCGTTGTTCGCGGCATCGGTGGCTCGCTCGCCCGCGAAGCGCCGCGTTCGAACGCCTGGCGCACCGCCCAGGGCCTCGACCTCCAGGCCCGAGTCATCGGCCAGCGTGGGCATGTCGGAGAGACGGGCGTAGGTGCGGGCCTTGAGGCGGGCGTTCGCCTCGAAGGTTCCGCCGGTCTCGGCGACCTCCTCCTCGAGCCCGAGGTCGTCCAGCGAAACGAGCTCCACCGGAACGTCCTCGAGCAGCTCGCGCAGCTC
Source organism: Candidatus Limnocylindrales bacterium (assembly GCA_036506235.1). Taxonomy (GTDB): domain Bacteria; phylum Chloroflexota; class Limnocylindria; order Limnocylindrales; family CSP1-4; genus CF-16. The sequence continues at coordinate 17,966 of DASXSA010000213.1, forward strand.
GCGCAGCTTGTGGGGGGAGCGGGTCGCGACCTGGACGCGGTCGCCAACCCGGGACGGGCCTCCCTGACGCGCGCTCCCCGAGCGCGCGCGAT
>DASXSA010000214.1:0-19517 GCA_036506235.1 Candidatus Limnocylindrales bacterium
TTTCGTAACTCCGCCCCCAGCGCCCGCGCAAAGTCGGACTCCGGGCCGGCGCTGCGCTGTTTAGCAATAGTTGACTCACGCATGCCTGCGAGGTTAGCATCCGCCAGTCCCGCACTCAAGGAAACGGAAGGAGGAATTTCAATGGACCTGTTTCGTCGGCTTCGCCTGGTCCTGGTGGCTTCGCTCACCGCGGTCGCCCTGACCGCCGCGACGATCGGCACCGCCCTCGCAGGTGATGGGGGGCCCCCGTTCCCACACTGACCTCGGGCTCCCGTACAGTCCCGGGCGGGACCGCCGAGGCGGCCCGCCCGTTTCATTTCCCGCTTCCGGCCGCGCTTACGGGTCGGCGTAGCATGACCTGATGGACATCCTCCGCCGCCCTCGCCTCGATCACCGTCGGGGTCGTCGAGCGCCCGAGGCTGCGGCAGTCGCCGTTGCGACATTGGCAGCCAGTACGGTGGTCGCCGCAGCGCTCGAATCGGGCGCGGGTGTGGCCGACGCATCGTCCGTGTACCTCCTCGCGGTGGTCGTGATGGCCTCCCGCTACGGCCTCTGGCCGGCGGTCGCGACGTCGCTCCTTTCGGTGCTCGTGTACGACCTCCTCTTCACCGCGCCTCGTTTTGCGTTGGCCGTCGCCGATCCGCAAGAGTGGCTGAGCCTCCTCCTGTTCCTCGTGGTCGCCGTCGTGATCGCGCGGCTCGCGGCCCTCCAGGCCGACCGGGCGGCTGATGCGACGCGCCGTGCCGATGAGGCGCGCGCACTCTTCGGCGTCAGCCGGTCGCTCGCGACGGCGGCGTCCGTTCAGGTGGCAGCCCGCGACATCGTCCAGCGTCTGCAGGTCGGCGCGGGCATGGACAGCGTGTGGATCGCCCTCGGAAACAACCCCGCCAGCGAGCGTCTTCTCGCCGGGGCGGTCGCCGGCCGGAGTCGGCCCCCTGCCGCGGTTTACTGGACGTTGCATCGGGGAGCACAGGACGCAGCCGACCAGTGGGTCCGTACTCACGCGGGCAGGCAGCCGGGCCGTGAGGCCGAGACGTCGCGTGCCGAGGTCGGCCCCGGCTCCGACACCGGCGATATGTTCCGCCTGGGGATCGAGGCGGAGGACCAGCGGCTCGGGTCGCTCTGGGCGGTTCGCGGGCACCAGCAGGGCGTGCCCGGGCCCGCCGAGACGCGCCTGCTGTCGCTGGCCGCCGACCAGGTCGCGCTCGCACTCCGCCGCGAGCAGCTGGCAATGGAAGCGACAAAGGCGGAAGTCGCGCGCCGGAGCGACACGCTCAAGAGCGCGCTTCTCGACTCCGTGTCGCACGGCTTCCGGACGCCGCTCGCCACGATTCGTGCGCTTGCCGGGCAGCTGCTGGACGAGGAGACGGCGTCGTCCGCCGAGGCGACGCGCGACACGGCGGGCGCGATCGACGACGAAGCGGCACGCCTGAGTGATGTTGTGCGGAACGTGCTGGATCTCAGCCGTATCGAAGGCAACGCGCTTCGCGCGGAGCTCGAAGTTCACGAGCTTGCGGAGCTCGTCCGTGGAGCCGTCCGTCGCGAGAAGGCGATCGTCGAACCAAAGCGGGTCGAGGTCGATCTGCCCGACGAGCTGCCGCCGGTCATGGTCGATGCGATCTTTCTCGACCAGGCACTCATGAACGTGCTCGAGAATGCCGCGGCCTATGCGGGCCCCGCTGCCGCAATCCGGGTCTCTGCGAGCGTCGCGGACGACGGGTTCGTGGACTTGCTGGTCGAGGACGGCGGACCGGGGGTGCCCGACGAGGACCTCGACCGGCTGTTCGAGAAGTTCTATCGCAGGCCGACGGTGCGGTCCGCGCGCGCCGGGCTGGGCATTGGGTTGAGCGTCGCGCGTGGCCTGGTCGAGGCGATCGGTGGCCAGTTGTCGGCCGAGCGCAGCGGGCTCGGCGGGCTGGCGATCAGGTTCCGGCTGCCACGGGCGCGACTGGCGGAGGGGCCGATCGATTCGCGCGAGGAGCCGACGCCGGTGGGCGTCGCCCCGGGGGAGGCGGGACCACCGCGCCACGCATCGTCAGCTGGATGAGCCACCCTCGAATGGGCGCGGCATGACCGGCGTGGCGGCCCCGGCCGCTCACCTGCTGTTCGTCGAGGACGACGACGCCACGCGCGCCCCGATCGCGGCGAACCTGGCGGCGCACGGCTACCGGGTCGTCGAGGCGGCGACCGCGGGCGAGGCTACGAGGGCGTGGGACGCGCAGCGGCCCGACCTGATCCTCCTCGACCTGGGCCTGCCCGATCGCGATGGACTAACGATCGTGCGGCGCGTCCGGCACGAAGCCACGACGCCGATCCTGATCCTGTCGGCGCGCGGCGAGGAGCACGATCGCGTGACGGCCCTTGAGCAGGGCGCCGACGACTACCTGACGAAGCCGTTCGGGTTGGCCGAGCTGCGGGCACGAATCACGGCCCTGCTCCGGCGCGCGGGTGGTGGCGCGGTCGACGGAGCCGGTCAGATGACGATCGGGCCGGTGACGATGGACATCGCACGCCGTGAGGTGCACGTGAACGGCCGGCTGGTCGAGCTGACGCCGCGCGAGCACGAACTGCTGAAAGTCCTGATGTCACGCCCCGGAACGGTCGTGACAAGGGGGCGTCTCCTGCGGGCCGTCTGGGGCACCGGCTACTCGGAGGAGTCGCACTACCTGCATGTCTACGTCAGCCGGCTTCGGAGAAAGCTCGCGGAAGCCGACCCTTCCGGCCGGGCGACGGACCTCTTTGTGGCCGAGCCAGGGGTGGGCTATCGGGTGAGGGACGATCCGCCGGACGACGCCTGACGGGCGCGCTGGAGCGCGAATCCACGCTCATGCCCCGATTGTTGAGCGGCTGTTGAGCGCGTGGATCGGCTCCATGGCGACGGCCTCTTGGGGCCCACACGTACGGTCGAGGCGTGGACATCGTTCGCGCGCCGCGCTCGTCGACCCGGCGACGCACTCGCGCCGCCCTCGAGTACGACCGGGCCTCCATCCAGGCGGGCATTGCCCTGGTGGCCGGGAGACATGCGCGCCGGGTCGTCCTGTCGGGCCTGCCAACCGGGGAGCGCCTCCTGGCCGAGGCGGTTGGAGAAGGCCTCGAGGCCGGCGTCCGCGTCCGGCTCGACCGCGGGGCGGGGAGCCCGGCGGCACTCGTGCTGACCCCGATGGAGAGCTGACCGCGGAACGGAAGCCCAGCGAGCCCGAACGAACTGATCCACCAATCGACTCGAGGCTGGGACGACACCCCGGCGACCGGCGCGTTCGTCTGCCACGCCCGCAGTCTCCGTATTTCCGGTACGCGGCTCCGGGCGTCCTGACAGCCCGTCCCGCAGCGATTGCGCCGACAGAGCCCGTCGAGCGTGCAATCTGGGGCTTTCGTCGTGCGCTGTTCGGACGGCTGCTGGCGAGCGACGAGGAGCTCGAAGAGCGACTCTCGAAGGTCAAGGCGCTCGCGACCTTCTCGAGCGACAACCTGTCCTCGGTCGCCTATGCAACCGAGCTGATCATGTTCACGCTCATCGCCGCCGGCACGGGCGCGTTCTGGCTGGTCATGCCGATCTCAGGCCTGATCGTAACGGTCTTCGTCATCATCGTGATCTCATACCGCCAGACGATCCGTGCCTATCCGAGCGGCGGTGGGAGCTACATCGTCGCCCGCGAGAACCTGGGCACGGTGCCGGCGCTGGTTGCCGCGGCGGCGCTGTTGACGGATTACGTGCTCACGGTCTCGGTGAGCGTGGCGGCGGGCGTTGCGGCAATCGTCTCGGCATTTCCATCGGTGGCCGACTTCCGCGTGGAGCTGGGCGTCCTCGCGATCGTCGGCGTGATGCTGATCAACCTGCGCGGCATCCGCGAGAGCGGGACGGTGTTCGCCCTGCCGACGTACGTGTTCCTCGCGACCACGATCGGGCTCATCGCGATCGGGATCGTGCGCACGCTGCTTGGCGACGCGCCGCACGTGACCGGTGTCGTGCCAATCCAGGCGGCGGCAGAGCCGATCGGGGCACTCCTCCTGATGCGTGCCTTCGCCGACGGCTGCAGTGCGATCACCGGCGTCGAGGCGGTCTCCAACGGCGTTCCCGCCTTCAAGCCGCCGGAATGGAGGAACGCGCGGACCACCCTGACGGTGATGGGTGTCCTGGTGGCCACGATGTTCCTCGGGCTCTCGTGGCTCGCCGGCGTCGTCGGCGCTTTGCCGTCACACGATGAGACGGTGATCTCGCAGATCGGCCGGTCCGTCTACGGGCTCGGTCCTGTCTACTACCTCTTCCAGCTGGCCACGACGGGCATCCTGATCCTGGCGGCGAACACCAGCTTCGCGGACTTCCCGCGGCTGGCCTCGATCCTGGCCCGGGACGGATACATGCCGTCGCGGTTCGCGTTCCGTGGCGAGCGGCTGGCGTTCAGCGCGGGGATCGTCGTGCTGGCGATCGTCGCGATTGGCGTGCTGGTTGCCTTCGGCGGGCTGGTCGACGCACTGATCCCCCTGTATGCCATCGGGGTGTTCACGTCGATCACGCTCTCGCAGGCGGGCATGGTCCGCCACTGGCTCCGCGAGCGGGACCCGGGCTGGCGGCGAAGCGCCGTGATCAACGGCTTCGGAGCCATCTCGACGGGCGTCGTCACGGTCATCTTCGCGGTCGCGAAGTTCGCGCTCGGCGCCTGGCTGATCGTGTTCATCATCCCCCTCCTGGTCGCAGCGATGGTCTTCGTCCACCGCCAGTACGAGCGCCGACGGGTCGAAGTGCACGTCCGGCCGGAGATCACGATCGGCCCCCCGCGCCGCCGGCAGCGCGTGATCGTGCCGGCGCCGGAGGTCACCCGCGACGTGGTCCAGGCCCTCAAGTTCGCCCGAACGATGTCGGACGACGTAACGGCAGTGCACGTCACCGACGACCTCGAGCGCGGGGAGGAGCTTCGCCAGCGCTTCGAGCGGCAGATTCCGGGCGTGCCCTTCGTGGTCGTGGAGTCGCCGTACCGCCAGCTCGTCCGACCGCTCATCCGCTACCTGGAATACACGGCCGGCCGATCCGAAGACGACATCGTGATCCTGCTGCTGCCGCAGTACGTGCCACGTCACTGGTGGGAGAAGTACCTGTACAACGAGAACGCTCGACGAATTCGCGACGCGCTGCTCGGGCGGCGGAACATCCTGGTCGCGGAGGTGCCGTTCCGACGCGACGTCTGAGCGCGCGGGAGGGCTGGTCGGATGTCGCCTACGTCCCGCGGCCGCTCCACGACCAGCGCATCGACGCTTCGAGCCGGCCGCCGGCCGGGAGGTGCATGGCGCCGGTCTGGTGGAAGCCCTCGCGCCTCAGCCGGAAGGCGTCGGGCCACGCGGTCTGCGGTTCCACGCAGAAGCCGGATTCGGGCGAGTGCACGACGACCGCCGACAAGGGAGGCTCGAAGTCGATCTGCAGCCGGATGTCGCCCCACTCGATGACCGCCGGACCCACCGTACGCGTGTAGGTGTGATCGAGCGTCCGCGTGGTCAGGTCCGCACCCGCGCGCAGATCGGTCAGCCCGTCGACGGGCACCTCGCGCCCGGTCGGGATGAGGTCCTCGGTCGTCTCGAGCGTGTGCGCCGACTCCAGCCGAAGCCTCACCATCCCGTTTCGATACCGGAACCAGGGATGCCAGCCGAGCGAGGCGGGCATCGCCTCACCGGCGGTCACTTCCGCCGACATCAGGAGGGAGTCCGGCTCGAGGCTCAGCTGCTGGCGAACCACGCCCCCGAATGGCCACCGCTCCCGATCGATCCGACGCGTCAGCGTCGCCGCCGAGCGGCTTGATCGCTCGACCTGCCAGGGCACGTCGAACACCGCGCCGTGAATGGCGTGCGCACCGAAGTTCCGCGGCAGCGCAATTCGGCGATCCCCGAATTCCACCAGGCCGCCGCGGATCCGGCCGACGAACGGGGCCATCAGGTAGCAGCCCCATGTTGCCGACGGCAGGATGAACTCCGGCCGTGATTCGCGGAGCAGCAGCTCGGCGTCCCCCAACCGCAGGGAGGCCAGCCGGCCACCGGCCTCGAGGTCGATCGAGGCTCTTGCGTCGCCGGCGGCCAGCTCGAGCGTCACGCGGACCATGATGCCGTCCGGCGAGATCGCGGATGAGGCATCATTCGGCACTCCCGCAAACGGCGTCGTCCCATCCCGGTGACCTCCGCCGTGCGGACCCGGCCCGAGGAGTCCTGGTCGATGCGACGGATCCTGCTGTGGGCGGCCCACAACCGGTGGCTTCGCGACCACGTGCCGCGCTGGCGGTTCGTTCGGCGTGCGGTCAGGCGGTTCATGCCGGGCGAGGATATGGCCGATGCACTGGCGGCAGCGGACCGCTATCGGGCCGAGGGCATCCGCGCTGTGTTCACCCTCCTCGGCGAGAACCTCACCGCCTTCGAGGAAGCGGAGGCGATCGCGGACCACTACCGCCTGCTCCTGGGCGAGATCGATCGTCGGCGCCTCGGCGCGGAGGTCTCGGTCAAGCTGACCCAGCTGGGGTTCGACCTCGACCCAGAGCGGACATACGGGCTGGTCGACGACCTCGCGAGCCGTGCCGCGGCGATCGGCAGCTGGCTGTGGATCGATATGGAGGGTAGCGCGTACGTCGAGCCAACGATCGCCCTGTACGAGCGGGCGAAGGCGGCCCACGACAATGTGGGCCTGTGCATCCAGGCCTATCTCCACCGCACGCCGGGCGACCTGGTACGGCTGATGCCCCTCAAGCCGGCGATCAGGCTCGTCAAGGGGGCCTACGACGAGCCGGCGGCGATCGCCTATCGGAAGGGGCCCGAGGTCGACGCCGCCTACCTGGCTGCCGCGGCGGACCTTCTCACGGCGGTTGCCGACGGGCGCGCAGCACGCGCCATCCTGGGCACCCACGACCTGCCGCTGATCGAGCAGAGCGCGCGCTTCGCGGAGGCTCACGGCCTGGATCGCGACCGGATCGAGATCCAGATGCTGTACGGGATCCGGGCGGGCGAGCAGCGCCGACTCGCGGCCGAGGGCTACAACGTTCGGGCGCTCGTTTCGTACGGCAGCTACTGGTATCCGTGGTATGTCCGCCGACTGGCGGAACGCCCGGCCAACCTCATCTTCGCGCTCCGGCAGCTGCTTCCCTGATCCTCGGGCGGATGGCGTCGCGGGGCTCCGCCGCCGACCTCGGAGAGCGTGCAACTGTCGACCGGCGAGTTTGCCGTTAGCGGGCTGTCCAGCCCCCGTCGATCAGAATCGTGTGGCCGGTGATCAGCGACGCCGCGGGTGACGCCAGAAAGACCACCGAGCCGGCCACGTCCATCGGACGGCCGATCCGGTGCAGGCCCGCGATCCGCTCCAGGACGTCAGCCCGAAACGCGTCGTCGGCGAGGTCCGGTTCGGTCCCGGGCGTCTGGATGAACGTCGGCGCCACCGCGTTGACCGTGATCCCGTAGCGGCCCCATTCGACCGCGAGGCACTTCGTGAGGTGGGCGACGGCCGCCTTCGTCATGCAGTAGACCGACTCGGTCGGCAGGGCGACGAAGCCAGCCTGGGAGCTCAGGTTGACAATCCGTCCATAGCCCTGGCGGATCATCATCCGCCCAGCCGCCTGGCTCGCGAAGAACACGCCCTTCACATTGACCGCGAGCGTCAGGTCGAAGTTCGGCTCTGTCACGTTCTCTGCCAGGTCGCTCGGGCCCAGCCCTGCGTTGTTCACCAGGATGTCGAGCCGCCCGAGCTGCGACACGACCGCATCGACGGCGGCAGTGATCTGGCCGAGGTCGGTCACGTCCATCTGCACGGGGAACGCCGTGCGGCCCATCGCCTCGATCTCATCGGGCAGGCTGCCGGCCGTGGCCGCGTCCCGCAGCCCGAGCGCGACGTCCGCGCCCGCGTGCGCCAGCGCGAGCGCGATCGAGTTGCCAATCCCGCGCGCCGCGCCGGTCACGAGGGCGACCTGGCCGGTCAGGTCGAAGCGGGGGTACTCGTCCATGCTCAGGCCTCCTCGTGCGCCGGTGCGGTCGATTGCCGCACGACCAGCTGGGGCCGGATCACGACGTCCTCGACCTCGAGGCCCGGCGTTCCGCTCTCGATCATGTCGAGGACCATGCGCGCCGCCTCACTGCCCATCCGCACGCCTGCCTGGCTGATCGTCGTCAGTGGCGGGACCGTGAACGCCGCGATGTCAATGTCGTCGAAACCGACGATCGAGACGTCACCGGGAATGGCGATGCCCGTCTGGAAGGCCGCCTGGATGAGGCCGATGGCGAGCGTATCGGAGGCGGCAAAGATCGCGGTGGGCCGGGAAGGTCGGTCGAAATGCCCAAAGAGGCTGCGCCCGAGGCGGTAGCTCGGCTCCGGGTCGGGCTGGGTCGTGAAGTAGACCCGCGCCTTGTCACCGACCCCGTGCTCGACCATGAATCGCTCATACAGGCTGGCGCGGAACGGGCCGTCGGCCATCCGCTCGTCCGAGACGCACACGATGCTGCGGTGGCCGAGCCCCCACAGGTGCTCGAGCGCCAGCTCGGTTCCCCGTTCGTTGTCGACGTACACCCCGGGCACACCGCCGCGCTCGATCCGGTCACTCACTCCGACGACGTAGTGGTGGCGACGCGCCAGGTCTTCCAGCGCCGCATCGCCGCCCTGCAGGTCGCCGATGACCATGATCCCGTCGGCGTGCGACTGCTCGAACATGGAGCCGTAGATCGCCGCCATGTCGGGCCGGTAGTCCACATGGCCGAGGAACAGCCGATAGCCCCGCGCCCGCGCGGTGACGTTGATTCCGCGCAGGACTTGGAAGAGGAACGGGTCGGAGATGTCCCGGACGATGACGCCCAGGAGCGAGCTGCGACTCCCGCGCAGGGCCCGCGCAAGCAGGTTCGGCTTGTAGCCCAGCTCCTCGGCCGCGGCCAGAATCCGCTCACGCGTCGAGTCCCGGATCTGGACGCCCGATTCGCGGCCGTTCAGGATCCGCGATGCGGTCGTGGTCGAGACGCCGGCCCGCTCCGCCACGTCACGCAGCGTGATCGCGGGAATGGCTTCTCTCATCTCCCTCGACGCCCCCTCCGCGCTTGACAGTCGGACTATCGTTCGTCCTGACTGAAAACGTCAAGCCTCATCGTTGAGCCCTGCAGAGGAGGCAGGGGATGGCGTTCGAGGCAGACGCGGCTGGGAGGGCCATGGGCGTCCTGGCACAGGACCTCACTGCGATGAGCTCGGCTCTGATTCCAGCGCCTGGGGCGACCGCGCCCGAGTTCCCGACCGTGTTTGGACGGGAGCTGGTGGGCGAGCTCCCCAACTTCGCGTTCCGGCCATACCTCGTCGTGACGATGTCCGACCTGTGGCCGGCCTTCGAGCACTTCTTCGACTCGAACCTCGCGGCGGTCTACGCGGTGAAGACCCTCGACCTCGACCAGCTGACGGCTGACGCGCAGGCTCTTCCGCCGCTGGGCAGCATCATCGGCCTGGGGGGCGGGCAGGCGATCGACGTCGCCAAGTTCTTCTCGTGGAGCCGGCGCCTGCCGCTGTTCCAGGTCCCGACCGCAATGACCACCAACGCGCCATTCGGTCACCGGCCGCTGCTCAGAACGGGCGGCAAGGCGGTGGCCATCGGGTACGCCGTCCCACAGGCTGTTTACGTCGATTTCGACGTGATCCGGAGCGCACCGCCACTCCTGAACCGCAGCGGCGTCGGCGATGTCCTCTGCTACCACACCGCACATTTCGACTGGAAGCTCGCTCACGAGACCGGCAAGGAGGAGCACCGATGGCCGTATGACGAGAAGCTCGTCGCGGAGGCGCGCGAGCGCTTCGATCTGGTCTTCACGCATCTCGACGACATCCGCGACGTGACCGACGAGGGCATCCGGGCGCTGATGTTGGCGCACCGCTGGGGAGGGGCCGCCTTCCACAACGCGGGCTGGAACTCGCGGCACATGGACGGTGTCGATCACTGCTACCTGTACGCCCTCGAATACGTGACGGGCGGCAGGCACTTCATCCACGGCCAGGCGGTCGGGCTTGGTACGTACGTCGGGGCCGTGCTCCAGGACAACGAGCCTGAGAAAGTCCTGGGGGCGTTCCAGCGGCTCGGTGTCGACATCCGGCCCGAGGCCATGGGGATCACGTGGGACGACGCCGCGACCGCGATGCGCCGGCTGGCGTGGTACGTACGCTATGCCGACCTCTGGTACACGATCGCCGACGTGCGACCGGTGACGGACGAGGTCGTCGAAGCGGTGCGCACGGGGTTGTATGACACGTTTGGGGCGGCCGCATGAGGGCGGCGTCCGGACGGATGGACTGAGCAAGCAGGGCAAGGAGGAGGTCGATGATCCAGCGCATGAATGGCAAGTCGGGATCGCGCTTCGGCGCGCTGCTGGCTGCCACAGCCATGGTCTTCGCAGCGTGCGCAGGACTTGGTGCGTCGCCGACACCGAGCGCGGGCGCCGCCCCTCAGTGCGGACCCGCGAACGCGGCAGCCGGCACGAAGCACGTCTGCATCGTGAACAAGAACATGACCGATGACGAGATCAAGAGCGCGGTCGCCAAGGAGGGCAACCTCGTCGTCGCGAACTGGACGTACACGGCCAACGACGAGCTTGTCAAGCAGTTCAAGGCGTATGTGAAGACGACGTACGGGGCCGACATCCAGTTCACCTACGAGGGCTCACAAGCGCCCAGCGTCTACCTGACGAAGCTGTATGCGGCGCAGAAGGGTGGCAATCCCTCGCCCTACGACGTGATGGCGATCGAGGAAAACTACTGGTCCGAGGCGATGTCGAACAACGCCGTCGACAGTTACCTCCCTTCGGACCTCGTCCCCAACCAGAAGCTCGTCCTCGACACGTTCCAGCACGTGCCCACATCGATCGGGTTCCAGTCAACCGCCTTCCCGGCGGTCGTGTACGAGGGTTCGAAAGCGCCGTTCCTGAAGAGCCTCAAGGACCTGGCCAACCCGGCTCTGAAGGGCAAGATCACGTTGCCCGTTTCGGGCGACATCACGGCCGGCGGTTTCCTTCTTGGCCTTGCCGCGGAGATGGGCAAGGACTACAAGGATCCGGCCCAGATGAAAGAGGTCGTCGACTGGGTCGCCGCGAACATCGCCCCGAACGTCCTCAAGTACACCTCCGACTCGTCAGAGATGCAGCAGCTGCTGCGCTCCGGCGCGGCGTACGCCGTGACGTTCTGGAACAGCCTCGCCCGACTCGAGTACTTCAGCGGCAAGAACAACGATGCGAAATTGCTGCTGCCCTCGGCGATCTACCCCGTCAACGGCTATCTGTGGATTCCCAGGGGTGCCCCGCACCCGGTTCTGGCTCAGATCTTCATCAACTGGCGCCTCGGCCCCGACGTGCAGTTCCCCAACAAGTGGCCGATCGACCACGGTCCATGGAGCGAGCTGAGCGAAGGCTTCCTGGGCCCGGACTACGTGTCCCAGGTGCCGGACTGGTTTACCAAGGATTACTTCAGCTACTTCCCGACCCTCGACCAGATCAAGACGCAGTTCAAGACGGTCGACTGGGACGCTTACAACAAGGGCGTCAAGCAGTGGATGGACTACTACGCCCAAAAGACCGGGCAGGGCTAGACCGCGTTAGTGGCCCGCGTCGATCTGGCTGACCGAGCAGCGGGACTCCGTCGCGGTTACGCGTATTAGAGTGGCTTCCTCTCGCGCTCCGGCGGGAGAGGAAGCTCTTTCATCGAACAGGCGATCGCGAGCATGACGGGACAGCCTCTCTCGCTTCCGATCCCGGGCATCGCGCCGGGGACCGCGCGCCGCGAGCGTCGTCGCGCCCTGACTGGGCTTGCGATGCTACTTCCGGCGATCGTCGTATCGCTGCTCTTCCTCTACTACCCACTGGTGTTCATCGTCCAGATGAGCTTCACGCTGGCGAACACGTTTCTTTCGCCGGCAGGACCCACCGCGACGCTCGAGAACTACGGCGCGATGCTGAACCGCTACCTGCCGAACCTGGGCGTGACGATCCAGCTGGCCGGCCTCGCGACGCTCGTGGACCTCGTGTTCGGCATCCCTTTCGCGTACATCCTCGTCCGCAAGGTTCGGTATCGGGACATCGTTCGCGCCTTCATGGTCTTCCCGATGTTCGGCGCGCTGTACATCGCGTTCGGGATGCGGTTCATCCTGCTGCCCGGCGGACCGGCTACGCCGCTGTTCGAGCTATTCAACATTCCGAACACCGCGGTCCTCTACAGCCTGCCCTCGGTCGTGTTCGCGATGTCGATCTTCACCTTCCCGTTCATGGTGATGAACGTGGGCACGGCGCTGAGCAATGTCGATCCCATGCTCGAGGAGGCTGCTGCCTGCCTGGGGGCTCGGCCATGGCAGACATTCGTGCGCATCCTGCTGCCGCTGACACGGGCCGGGATCGTGGCGGGCGCGTTGATGGTCTTCGGCTGGAGTCTCGGAACCTTCGCGGAGCCGCTCCTTCTTGGCTCCGTCAATGAGCAGAAGACCCTCGCCTGGACCCTGTACCTCAAGGGCGTGGTCCAGACCGATTACGGCCTCGCGACCACGATGGGCGTCGTCCTGTTGGCCTTCGCGTTCGTCGTCACGTACTTCTCGCTGCGCTATTCACGCGGAGCCCTGATCGAATGACGGCCAGGAGCGTCCCGTCGATGGCGCCGGCGTTCGAGCGCGAACGGCGGAGCGTGAGGATGACCCGGCGTGGCGTCGTGGACCTGGCGAGCCACGCCTATATCTGGTTCTGCCTGTTTGTCTTCGTCGTGCCCTTCCTGGCGCTGCTCGTCTACTCGTTTACCGGTCCCGGTGGAACGTACGCGATCGAGAACTTCCAGTACGTCCTCGGGAGCTTCGGCGAAAACCTCTTCTGGAGCATCCGAATCGCGTTCCTGTCCCTGGCGATCGACCTCGCAATCGCATTGCCCGCTGCGTATGCGATCGTTCGCTACCCGTTTCCCGGCAAGCGATTCCTGTACTCGGCCCTGGCGCTGCCGCTCTACGTGCCTGGCGCCGTCATCGGCATCTCACTGGTTCTCACCTTCAACTTCACCTACCACCTGACGACGTCCGTCTGGGGCCTGGTGCTCGCGATGACGGTGGGGACATTTCCGCTCATGCTGACGCCGCTCATCGTCGCGCTGAAAGACCTGCCGCCCGTCTTCGAGGAGGCGGCGGAGTGCCTGGGTGCGAGCCGGTGGCAGACGTTCTGGCGGATCGTGTTTCCGCTCATCGGGCCGGGCGTCAGCGCCGGCCTGATGCTGTCCTTCATCATTGTGTTCAACGAGTACCTGGTCACGCTGTTCGTCCATCCACCGGAGGTCACGACCGCGCCGCTGCGCATCTTCAACCTCGTCCGAACCGCAGGTCTGCTCCCGACCACCGCTGCACTGGCGGTGACGATGCAGCTGATTTCGTTCGCGGCCGTGCTGCTGTTCTTCCGGGTCTTTGGAACCCGCTACCTGAAGGGCACCTACCTGATCTGATGTCCACCGTCTGATGTCGACCGTCCGACTTGTCGGGATCACGAAGCACTACGGGGCAACCGTCGCAGTTCAGGACTTCAACCTGCAAGTGGCCGACGGCGAGCTCGTGACGCTCCTGGGCCCCTCTGGCTGCGGCAAGACGACGACCCTGCGAACCGTGGCGGGCCTCGTGGAGCCGAGCGCCGGCCGGATCTGGTTCGACGACCAGGACGTGACCGACCTTCCGCCGCGAAAGCGCAACATCGGCTTCGTATTCCAGACGCCGGCCCTGTTCCCGCACCTGTCCGTGGCCAACAACATCGCCTTCGGGTTGTCGGTCAAGGGCGCGAAGAAGGACGCGATCGGGGCGCGGGTCGACGAGATGCTGACGATGGTTGGCCTGGCGGGCTACGGCTCGCGCCTTCCGGCCCAGCTTTCGGGCGGACAGCAGCAGCGCGTTTCTCTCGCCCGGGTCCTCGCGACGGACCCTCGCGTCCTGCTGTTCGACGAGCCGCTGTCCGCCCTCGACCGCAACCTCCGCGACACGCTCAAGTACTCGATCCTTGACCTCCAGCGGCGCACCAGGAAGACGGCGATCTACGTCACTCACGACCAGTCGGAGGCATTCGCCATCTCGGACCGGATCGTCGTGATGAACGCCGGCCGGGCGGAGCAGATCGGAACGCAGACCGACATCTACCTGCACCCTCAGACGCCCTTCGTCGCTGAGTTCATCGGCGCGAACAACGGCCTCACTGGCACGGTGACGGGGACGGACGGTACGGGCGACGAAGCCCGGATGGTCGTGGCGGCCGACGGGCTGACGTTGCGCGCCCGCCCGCGACCCGACGTGCGAGCCGGCGACCAGGTCCTCGTCTACCTGCGGCCCGAGAACCTCGTCGTCCTCCCGGACGGCGATGGCGCCGAGTACGACAACGTGGTCGACGGCACGATCGATCGGGTGATCTTCGAGGGGCCCACCGCACAGTTGCGGGTGGACGTGGCGGGGCGCGAGCTGCGCGCCGACATCAGCGGCAGCCAGCGTCTCACGCTCATCCAGCGCCAGGGCAAGGTCCGGCTCGGCTTCAACGACCTGACGATGATCCCCGCAGGTGCGGCGTTGGCCTCGGCCGGCCCTGAATCAGCTTCCACTGCGATCGCCAACGCCGCGCCAGGAGGCACCGAGCCGTGAGCGAAAAGAAGCGCGATCCCCACGCTCGCAGCTACCGGCACCCGGTCAACAAGAAGCTGATCGAGCAGGCGCCCCTCGGAGCGCGCATCGCCGACCACGTGACGAATTTCCTCGGCAGCTGGCGCTTCATCATTCTGCAGACGCTCGTCGTGATCGTCTGGGTGCTCGGCAACGTCTACCTGATCTTCCACTTCGACCCCTACCCGTTCATCTTCCTGAACCTGGCGTTCTCGACTCAGGCGGCCTACGCCGCGCCGCTCATCCTCCTGGCCAGCAACCGCGCCTCCATCCGCGACCGCCTGACCCTCGAGCACGCAGCCGCCGAGGCGGACGTCGAGGAGAAGCAGAACGAGCGCCTCCTGCACGGCAACACCGAGATCCTCAAGCGCGTGGAGGCGCTCGAGGGGCGCATCCTCGACCTCGAGACGAAGATCATCGGCACGCTCAAGGAGCGCCCACCGGACGAGCCGGCGGCGTAGCCCCTCCTGGCTGGCCAACCGGGACGAAAGCGTCGGGACGCCGGTGTGCCGAGTCTGGTACAAACGCTCAGTGCGCAGCCATCTGGTCCGCGGTGGGGCGGCCCTGGCACTCGCGATCCTGGTTGGCGTCCTTGTCCCGATCGGCCGCGACCGGAGCACGCCCGTGCCCGCCGTCGTCGCGCTTCCCGTCGACGAGGCCCGCGCCGCCCCCGCTGATGCTGCACAAGGAGCTCAACAGGCTGCCGGCGGAATCGACGCAAGCGGGCCGGGCCAGGATCGAAGCGTGGCCCTTCCGCCTGCGCGGATCGCGCCGGTGGTCAGCCAGCTGACGGGCTACGTCTGGCCGATCAGCAACGGACGGATCACCCAGCCCTTCGGTTTCAGCCCGCTCGGCACGCTCATGGTCGCCGGCCGCCTTTTTCACGACGGGCTCGACATCGCGACCTTCTGCGGCGATCGCATCCGGGCCGCCCACGACGGCGTCGTCCTGGCCGCGGGACGCAGGTCGGATCCCGAGCTTGGCTGGCTCGGGTCATTGGATGCCTACCACCGCCGGCTCGACAAGAAGCAGCTCTGGGGCGGCCTGGCCATCATCGTGGTGACCGACGACGGGAACGGCTACCGGAGCATCTACGCTCACCTGAGCCGCACGATCGTCCGCCCGGGACAGACGATCCGCGCCGGGCAGCTGATCGGGTACGAGGGCGCGACCGGGTTCGCCTCCGGCTGCCATCTCCACTTCGGGCTCTTCAGCCCGCTCGAGAGCGCGACGATGGAGCTCGATCCGAAGATCGCGCGGAAGACACATCTGCCCTCGTTCGAGATTGCGCGCATCGACCCGCTACTGGTGCTGCCGGCCCGCGTCGCGCCGCCCCAGGCCCCGTCCTCAGGCCCAACCGGCCCCGTCAGTTCCTCCCGCGGCCGAGCAGCGCGGTCAGCCGGCGCGTAATCAGCTCCTCCTCGCCCGGGACGAGCGTTTCCGGGGCCACGTAGAAGGCGCCCTCGTCGCCTGCCAGGAGGTCGATCCGCGGCGGCGTCGTTCGGAGCGCGTCGAGCAAGACATCCCGCGCTCCTGGGGCGGCCCCGACGAGCGCCAGACGTGCCCGGGGCGTCGGTTGGCCGGCCTCTCCGAGCTCCTCGCGCGTGACCTCGACGTCGCGGCGATTCCTGGCCCAGGTCACGAAATGGTCCACGATCCGGGCGTATTGCCGGTTCAGGGCGGCGTGGTCCTGGCCCAGGTACCACTCGACGGCGGCGAGCAGACCGACCACGTCCTCCTTGCCGGCCTTCATCGGGCGTCCGAGCCGGTCGAGCGGCGCGGCATTCCCCGCCATGCGTTCGATGAAGGCGCGCGATCCGACCGCCAGCCCGCTGCTCGCCGGCCCGCATAGCGCCTTGCCGCCGCTGAACAAGGCGACGTCCACGCCGGCCTCGGTGAACCGCCACAGGTTCTCCGCCGGGGGGAGTTGGGCCGCCGCGTCGACGATGACCGGTACGCCATGGTGCCGGGCCACGCCGACGACCACGTCGAGCGGCAGGACGCTCGGCGCGAGATAGGCCTTCGGCACGTAGACGATGGCAGCCGTGCCCGGCCCAACGGCGACCTCGAGTTCCTCCTCGACGGTCCCATCCAGCCGGCCGACCTCGACCAGCCGACCGCCGGCCAGCTCGACCGCGGAGAGGTAGGGGATCCGGTGAGCCCGGTGCACGACGAACTCGCACGGCAATGCCGGGACGTCGGCGACTCGTAGCAGCCCGTCGGGTACGTCGCGGGTCATGGACGCGGCGGCCGCCAGGAAGAGTCCGGCCGCTGCCCCACCGGGAACGAAGGCAGCCTCGTTGTGGGTCAGGTCGGCCAGTCGGCGTCCGGCGGCGGCCTGGAGCTCGACGAGGTCGACGAAGCACTCCGCGGCCAGGGCCATCGCCTCCACGACCTCGCGCGGCATCAGAGAGCCGCCGAGGACGGTGAACGTCGAGCGGCCGTTGACGATCGGCTCGACGCCGAGGCGTCGATAGATCGCGCCGCGCTCGCGCCCCGGAACGTCGAGCGCGCGTCCGCCCGTCATCCGGATGGGGTGGATTGGCCCGGCTGGCGCCGATACCGTCGCGCGATGAGCGCGTAGGCGGGCAGCCGAGCAAGCGAGCGGCTGAGCCGGATCGGAGGGCCGCCGTCCCGGGCTTCGATCGCCAGCAGGGAATCGGTGGCCGACGCGTCGGCCGGCCGGGCGTCGACGACAGCCAGGTCGATCGCGATCCGGCCGGCCTCCTCGGCGCCGAGCTCAGCCAGGCTGGCAGCCGGTGGCGATGCTTCGTACTGCACCCGGACTTCGGCCTCCGCACGCCACCGGGGCCGGCGGAGCAGGATGCCGCGCCACCCCTCGGCCACCGCCGGGGAAACGCGGCCGTCGCCTGGCCGGGGATCTGCGTCCACCGCCTCGCCGCGTGCCCATAGTGCTGCCTGGTGCAGCAGCGCGTATTCGTCCAGGTCCGCGTACTCGCTCAGCCGGTCCGCGGGCGAACCAACGCCGAAGATCGCCCGGATCGACGGCGCGAAAACCTCCGCGAGGTCGAGGTCGATCGCCCGCACCGTCCGATGGAAGTAGACCTGCTGGTACATGAACAGGCGCGCCGTCAGGAACATCTCGAGCGCTCCGAGCCCGGGCTCGAAGAGGGTCAGTCCGTGTTCCGACACGAACGTATACCGCCGCAGCCGCTCGACGTCGACCGGCCCGACCGCGACCCCGGCGAGGTAGGCGTCACGCCGCACGTAGTCGAGGTTGTCGACGGTGAACACGCCCGACAGCAGGGGCTGAAGCCAGCGCACCCAGCGGGGCATCGACTCGTCCGCCAGCGGCGGCTTGGAGATGAGGAAGGACACCCAACGCGGATCGATGGCCTCGCCGTCGGCGAAGGCGTCACGCTCGGGGACGGAGCCCGGCGCGCGGCGCAGGCCGCCGATCAGCCGCGACAGCTCGCGTTCGATGATCAGCTGGCTCAGGTCCTCGTGCGACAGGCGCTTGGCACCCTCCCGGCGAGAGTCGGGTGGTGCGGGGAACCCGGCCAGGACGTGGTCGTCGAAGAAATGGGCGAACGGCCCGTGGCCCACGTCGTGCAGCAGCCCGGCGACGCGCAGGGTCTCCACGACCAGGCCCTCCGACGGAACCGGCTTGCCGGCGTCGACCACCTGGAGTGCCTGCCTGAGGCTCGGATAGAGGTGCCGCGCCCAGAGCCCGGCTTCGTGCATCACCCCGAGGCCGTGCGTGAACCGTGAGTGCTCGGCCGTCGGAAAGACCCATCTGGCGCTCTGCAGCTGACTGATGCGACGCAGCCGCTGCAGCCACGCCGAGTCGAGGAGGTCCTCCTCCGCGGCGGTCTCGGGCAGCAAAGCGGCTGCCCGCGCTTCCGCGTCGGACAGCCGTTTGGTCAGTTCGATGTAACCGTGGATGGGGTCGCTGATGAGGTTGACGGCCGTGAACGCGTGCCGGCCCATCGAGGCCCCGTCGTCCGTGTCCGAACCTCCGTGCGGAACGACTGCTGGCTGCCGCGACTCGGAGCGCTGCGCAGTCGTTCCTGGCAGGGTCAGGGCACCGAGACGTGCAGTGAGGTGCTGTAGCTGGACAGGTTATAGCGGTTGTCGCGGGACCGGACTCGGAGGTAGTAGGTGTGGTGACGAGCGCGGCCAGAGAGCGTGATCGACCGGGCAGTCGTTCCGCTCCGGATGAGGCGCCAGCTCCCCGAGTCGACTCGATATTCCACGTCGAAGTTCTTCAGCCCGGCTGTATGCGTCTGCAACGAGACGTCGTGGCCGGTCCAGGAGAACCAGATCGTCGTCCCGCTTCGCCCTGCTCCCGTCATGCGTCGGTACGGTCGGGTGTGGTCGGCCGATTCGGTGAACACGAGCGAGGCCCACGTGGTGTGATTGGATGAACGGTAGGCCACGCCCACCCCGATGTAATTCATCCGGGTGCTCATCATCAAGGCCCAGTGCGTCGCACTCTGCTTCCACATGCTGTACAGAGAGCTTGCCGCCTGGCTTCCGTACGGGTAGCCCGTCCAGCCGATGTCCTCACCCCAGCTCCACGATGGCACGCCGAGCAAGGAGTAGAGCAGGGGACCAAAGTCGCCACCCGCCGCGGTGTGGCTAAGGGTGTTCTTGCTGGCCATTCGCGCAGCCCGGTCATCGGCCAGGCTGGCGAGGCGGAGATCGAGTCGGAGCGGGCGAAGCCCGCGAGCCGCCCGATCCCGGTTGATCCAGGTCAGGATGCTGCTTTCGACCGAATTGAGCGCGGTGGTCGAAGTTGTCGTTGCGCCCGACGCGGCCGCCGATGTCGGGGCTGCGAACCCCGCCGTGGTGACCGCCAGACCGGCGACCAGGGCCACGGAGACGAGCAGGGCGAACGGGGGTAGTGCGCGAAAACGTCGCGTCATG